>JASFUL010000319.1:0-6649 GCA_050050315.1 Gemmatimonadota bacterium | reverse complement strand
CCCCAAGGAGAAGTTCTCGGGCGAGGTCCGGAAGACCATCGAGCAGGCCCTGGTGGAGGCCTTCCAGGGAGAGGTCCTCAACTATCATCTGGCCCTCGGCGAGGGCGATCAGGCCCGCCTGCACTTCTACATCGCGGCGGCCGCCGAAGACATGGCCGCGGTCGAAGTGCCCGACCTCGAGAGGGCCGTCCGGGAGCTCATCCGCTCCTGGCAGGACCGGGTGCGGGAGGGTCTCGAGCGGGTCCGTCCCCCCGACGAGGCCCGTCGGCAGGCGCGCCGGTACGGCGAGGCGTTCAGCGCCGAGTACCAGGCGGCCACCGACCCCGAGGTCGCCGTCCAGGACATCCTCGAGCTCGAGGCGATGCGCGCCGAGGGGCGCGACGTGTCGATCCGCTTCTCGAATCGGGAGGGGTCACCGGCGGCGCCGGGGCTCGAGGAGATCACCGAGCTGAAGCTGTATCTCCGGAACCAGCGGCTGGTCCTCTCGGACTTCATGCCCATCCTGGAGAACGCGGGGCTCCGGGTCATCGCCGTGAACCCCTTCGACGTCGGGGACGGGGGCGAGGTGGGCCGGGCCATCCTGTACTCGTTCGCCGTGCAGGACCGGATCGGCCAGGCCCTGGACGTGGAGGCACGGGGCGACCTGCTGTCGCAGGCGATCCTGGCCGTGCGCGTCGGCGACGCGAGCAACGACATCCTGAACTCGCTGGTCCTGGACGCGGGTCTCCACTGGCGGGAGGTCGACGTGCTGCGCGCCTACGCGGCGTACGCCTTCCAGGCGGGAGCCGTGCCGTCCCGCGTATCGCTTCCGTCGGCCCTCACCAAGCACCCCCACATCGGGCGCTTCCTCTTCGAGCTCTTCGAGATGAAGTTCGACCCCGAGAGGATGCCCGACCGGGAGGAACGGAAGTCGGCGGCGGAGGACATCCGCACCGTCCTGACCTCCTCCCTCCAGTCGGTGGGCCTCCTGTCGGACGATCGCGCCCTCCGTAGGCTGCTCCTGCTCATCGGCGCGACCGTCCGGACGAACTACTACCGGAGCGGTGGGCGCACGCCCGTGCGGCGGTCCGGCGGCGCTCCCTACACGTCGTTCAAGGTCGACGCCAGGCAGCTCCAGTCGATCGCGAAGTCGAAGCTCCTCTACGAGGTGTGGGTGCGCTCCTCGCGGATGGAGGGCATCCACCTCCGGGGTGCGAAGGTCGCGCGCGGGGGCATCCGTTGGAGCGACCGTCCCGACGACTTCCGCACCGAGGTCCTCGGGCTCGTGAAGACCCAGCTGGTGAAGAACGCCGTCATCGTTCCGGCGGGGTCCAAGGGCGGCTTCGTGACCCTCCGGCATCTCCCGGACGCCGAGGCGTGGGCCGAGGACGGCAAGGAGCAGTACCGCACGCTCATCCGGGGGCTTCTCGACATCACCGACAACCTCGACGCCGAAGGCGGCGTCCAGCCCCCACCGGACGTGGTCCGGTGGGACGAGGACGACCCGTACCTCGTCGTGGCGGCCGACAAGGGGACCGCCAAGTTCAGCGACGTCGCCAACGCCGTCGCCGGGGAGTACGACTTCTGGCTCGGCGACGCGTTCGCGTCCGGGGGCTCCAACGGCTACGATCACAAGGCCGTAGGCATCACGGCGGGGGGAGCGTGGGAGTGCGTGAAGCGGCACTTCCAGGAGAAGGGCAAGGACATCCAGGCCGAGCCGTTCACCGTAGTCGGAATCGGTGACATGAGTGGTGACGTGTTCGGGAACGGGATGCTCCTCTCCCGCGCCATCCGGCTGGTCGCGGCCTTCGACCACCGCCACGTCTTCATCGACCCCGACCCGGACCCGGAGACCTCGTTCGCCGAGCGCCGGCGGCTCTTCGACGTCGGTCGCTCGAGCTGGGAGGACTACGACCGGGACGCGATGAGCGACGGGGGGATGATCGTCCCACGGGGCGCGAAGGAGGTCGAGCTGACCCCCCAGGCGAGGACGGCCCTCGGCCTGCCCGACGACACGGGCATCCTCGACGGCGAATCGCTCATCCGGGCCGTGCTACGGGCCCCGGCGGAGCTCCTGTGGAACGGAGGGATCGGCACGTACGTCAAGGCCGACTCCGAGACCCACGCCGACGCCGGAGACCCGACCAACGACGCCGTGCGGGTGGACGCGAGCGAGCTGCGCTGCGAGGTGGTGGGGGAGGGGGGCAACCTCGGCTTCACCCAGCTCGCCCGCATCCAGTACGCCCTCCAGGGGGGGCGCATCAACACGGACGCCCTCGACAACTCGGGGGGAGTCGACCTCTCGGACCGGGAGGTCAACCTCAAGATCCTCCTGAACCCGGCCGTCCGGCAGGGACGCATGAACCCGGACGAGCGCAACGGTCTGCTCGAGGAGCTGACGCAGCCCGTGGCCGGGCTCGTTCTCGAGGACAACCGGTCCCAGAGCCTGGCCATCAGCCTCGACGAGATCCGGGCCGCGGAGTCGGGCGACGACTTCCGGGAGCTGATGACGGCGCTCGAGAAGGCCGGGGCGCTGGACCGCCAGGCCGAGTACCTCCCCACCCTGGAGCAGCTCGTCGAGCGTCAGGAGGAGGGCGGCGCCCTCACCCGGCCGGAGCTGTGCGTCCTCCTGGCGTACGCCAAGCTCCACCTCAAGGGCCACCTCCTGGAGAGCGACCTGCCCGACGAGGTGGCCACCGAGAGCTATCTGCTGGGCTACTTCCCGCAGAAGGCGGTCATGGAGGCCGGACAGGACAACCTGGGCGGTCACCGCCTCCGGCGGGAGGTCGTCTCGAGCCAGATCGCCAACGACCTGGTGGACCTGATGGGCTCGAGCTTCGTGCACCGACTGGTGCGGGACACGGGCCGTTCGCCGGACGAGGTGGCGCGGGCGTGGCTGGTCGCGGGGAGGCTGGCGGGTCACCGTTCGGTCCTGAAACGTCTCGCGTCCCAGGGCCAGCCCCTGGAGGCGGCGGTGACCTACCGGTGGCTCCTGGGTCTCGGACGGGTCCTCGAGAGGACCACCCGGTGGGTGCTCCAGAACACCCCGCCCACGCGTTCGACGGCCGAGGTGGTCGACGACAAGATGGAGCCGCTGGCGCGGCTGCGGCGCCGGTTCTCCGACATCGTGGCCGGACCCGAGAAGGAGATCTTCGAGGGGCGGGTCGCGGAGCTGGAGGAGCTGGGCGCCGATCCGGAGTTCGCGGCGAGCTTGATCACGCTCCGCTTCCTGGACCAGCTGCTGGAGATTCTCCGTGTGGCACGGGAGACGGAGTCCGATCCCCTCGAGACGGGGAGGGCGTTCTACCGGGTGAGTGACCTGTTCCAGGTGCCGTGGCTCCGCGCCTCCATCTTCGACGCGGCCGGCGACGACCGGTGGGAGCAGCGGGCGGCGCAGGCCCTGGCCGACGACCTGACCCGGGCGCACCATCGGGTCCTGGTGCAGGTCATGGAGCACCTCCCAGGCGCCGAGGACGTGGGCCGCACGGCGGAGGCCCTGATGGAGTCCCGCGGGCGGGAGGTGGCGCGCTACAGGGCGCTGGTGGAGGAGCTGATGGCGGAGGGAGAGTCGACGTCGCTGTCGGCGTTGAGCGTCGCCGTCCGGGAGATCACCGTCCTGGCCGAACGGCTCGGTACCGAGGTGGCGTGACCCGACCCCCGGCCCGGGGGTCGGGTCCGGGGGACGCTATCCGGCCGCCTTGAGCACCTCGTCGACGTAGGAGTCCACGCCCGCGAGGAACCGTACGAGGTCCTTGCGCTGTTCGGCGGATGCCATGTCAGACGCGAAGCGCATGAAGGTCGCGCGCACCGCGTCCCGCCCGGCGCCCGCATCGGCGCCGGAGGCCTCGGCCTTCGTGCCCTTCGTGGCCTTCTTCTTCGCCCCTGCCCGGGGCTTCGAGCGCTTGGACATGCCGCCCATCCGACGCTTCACCTGGAGCGGATAGCGGGCGTTGAACTGGCGCTTGGTCAGCTTCGAGACGGACTTCTCCACCTTGGTGGCCTTCTCGTAGAGCTCGTCCACGGTCGCGCCGGGCTTCTTCTTGAGCTCCTGCTCGACGAGCGCCATCACTTTGTCGTCGGTCTTCGCGTTTGCCACGCTGTTCCTCCATGAGCCGGGGGCTGGTCGCTGGGTTCGCCCATTCTTCCGGGGGGACGGATCTCAATATGAACCGAATATCCCGAATGTCAACGACATATTGGAGAATGAAGATGGAGATTTGCTCCGGCCTCTTTCGCGGCGGTCCCGAACGGTCTCAAAGAGGAGAGATCCGAAGGTGGAGCGCGAGGCTCGGAGAACGCAGGTCCGAGGCCCGGACCCCGCGCAGATCCTCCACCCCCGACACGAACCGGTAGGAGAACGACGCGCTCGCGTGGAGCGGTCCGAGGAGGGCGAGATCCACGCCGACGGAGGGCTCCACGACCAGGAAGTTGTCCGAATCGAGCCGCAGCGAGGTGCTCTCCTCCAGGACGTCGGCGTTCCCCGCGCCGACCAGGGCGCCCAGGAACCACGCCCCGCGATCGGACCACGCGGGGCGACGGAGCTGGAGGAGGAGCCCGCCGTATCCGACCTCGAGCTCCACCTCCTGCAGGACCACCCGCCCCACGGCCACCGGACCGGGAAGCAGTCGGGCCGCGCCGCCGACGGAGAGGCCGGGACCGACGGAGAGGCCCGCGGCGACCCCCAGGACGGCCGTCGCCTCACCGTGGATACGGGTCCCCGCCACCGCCGCCTCCGCGAACGCCCGGACTCCGCCGGACCGATCGGCGACGGCCTCCTGGGCGGCGGCCGGTGTGACGGCCGTCGGGAAGAGGAGCAGGAGCGGGAAGAGGAGACCCACCCGTCGACGCGCGGGTTCGATCAGCGGGCGCTCCTCCGTGACTCTCCACGGGGGTGGGGGCGCCGGGCGCGGGTGGTGGAGGGCACCGGCGTCGACATATTCTCTCCCGTCGGGGTGGACCGTGTCGCAGGTCTCGTGCATGCTCCGACACGGGTGGAGTTCCTCGATGGCGACTCGAAGATAATGGATGTCCGGCATTGAGCCACGATGCGGCGGGGCGGTTCCGGTGGGGAACCGGGCGCCGGGGTCCACGGCCCGTACGGGACGCGCCGGGCCGGCGGGGCTTCAGCATGCTCGAGCTGGCGGTCGTGCTCGTGATCGTGACTGCGGTGACCACCCTGGCCGTGAGCACCTTCTCGAGCTATCGCTCCAGGTCGGCGGCGCGGGGCGCGGCGCAGCTCTTCTCACGGGATCTCTCCCTCGCCCGGAGCTCGGCCCGTCGCGGCCGGGAGGCCGTCGTGATACGATTCTTCGAGGACGCGAGGTGGTACTCGGTCCAGACCGCGAGCGGCCGGGAGCTGGTCCGGAGACGGTTCGCCGGCGATGGTGACTTCACGCTCAGCGCCATCGACCTCGAGCTGACCGGGGACAGCCTCTCCTTCGACGCGGCGGGTGCGGCGGACCTCGAAAGCACGACGGGGAGCGCCGCGTTCCGGGCCGGAAGCACGACCTGGGCGGTGACCTTCAACGCCCTCGGTGCCGCACGGCTCGCAGAGCGTTGAACCGACGGGGCGAGGGAGGGACCGGGTGCACGAGCGGATTCACGCTGATCGAGGTGGTGGGGGCCGTCCTGCTCTTCTCCCTGGCGCTCATCCTGGCCATCCAGCTCTCCGGGTCCACCGGCACGCAGCTCGAGCGGTCGGCCGTCACCTCGGAGATCGTGACGATGGCGCAGGAGCGCCTGGACAGCCTGCAGCTCCTCCCCTTCGACTCCCTCGCGCCCGTGACCTCCGGGGACACGCTCACCGTCCGTGGCCGTCGCTACGCCCGGAGCTGGACGGTCACGCAGTACAGCCCGATCCTGATGGAGCTCCAGGTCTCGCTCGCTCCCGTCGACGGCGTCGGACCGAGCTTTACGGCGGGCTCCTACAGGATGGGGACGTGGGGGGAAAGCTGATCCGGGGTCGAGGGGGATTCACCCTGGTCGAGGCCCTCGTGGCGGTGACCGTCGGCACGGTCGTCGTCATTCTCGCCGCGACCCTGTTCGTGGCCCAGAGCGGGGCGTACACCCACGTCCTCGAGCGTGCGCGCACCCAGGACGACGCCCGGAGCGTCGTCGAGCGCGTCGCCGAAGACGTCCGGGCGGTCCCATCGGGGGGCGTGCTCGTCGCCGATTCCGCCCGTCTCGTGGTCCGGAGCCCCCTCTCGGTCGGGGCCGTCTGCGATCGCTTCTTCTGGCTCCACGCGCTCCATCTGCCCGGCGGGACCGACGCCTTCGACACCGACGACGTCTCGGGCGTCGCGATCCTGGGCGAAGACGGGAGCTGGAGCTTCGCGGACCGCACCTGGGCGAGCGTGTACGCCGGAGGCTGGCTCGCCCCGACCCTCTGCGCCGGGGAGGGGGCCGACACGACCGGCGCGACCGACGACTTCCGTCTCTTCGGCGACCTGGAAGGGATCCTGGGTGTCTCCACGACGGTCGGAGACGTGGTGATGTTCTACCGGACCCTCGAGCTCCGCTTCGCGGAGTCGGCACTGGACCCGGACTCCTGGGCGCTCTACCGGGGCACGCGCGGGGGCACGCTCGTGGAGTTCGCGACGGGCCTGGACCCGTCCGCCCACTTCAGCTACCGGCGTGGGGACACGACCCACGTGGCGAGCGTCACGGGGGC
>JASFUL010000318.1:0-6676 GCA_050050315.1 Gemmatimonadota bacterium | reverse complement strand
GCGGCCATCGGGTCCGGGGGCTCCTACGCCCTCGCCGCGGCCCGCGCCCTCCGCTCCAACACGGAGCTCCGGGCCCGGGCGATCGTCCGCGAGTCGCTGCGGATCGCGGGTGACATCTGCATCTACACGAATCAGGACATCACCGTGCTCGAGCTCCGCGACGAACGCGGTGGCGAGGGGGCGGCCACGGGCGACGAGGCGGGAGCCGGGCCGGATGTCGTGGAAGGGGAGGAGGGATGACCATGGACGAGACGGACACGATCGAGGCCGAGGCCCCCGGAGAGCAGCCCGAGACGCCGACCGACGGCGACCGGGGTGGCGAGGACGGGAAGCGGGCGGACGCGGTGGAGCCGTGGCTCGACGAGCTGACGCCCAGGCAGATCGTCGCCGAGCTGGACCGATACATCGTGGGGCAGGACGCCGCGAAGAAGTCCGTGGCCATCGCCCTCCGGAACCGCTGGCGCCGCCAGCGAGTGGAGGACGAGCTCCGGGACGAGATCCTCCCCGGCAACCTGATCCTGATCGGACCCACGGGCGTGGGGAAGACCGAGATCGCGCGCCGGCTGGCGCGACTGGCCGGGGCGCCGTTCGTGAAGGTCGAGGCGAGCAAGTTCACCGAGGTCGGGTACGTCGGACGGGACGTCGAGTCGATGATCCGCGACCTGGTGGACGGCGCCATCAACATGGTCCGGGCCGAGCGCGAGGACGACGTGGCGGACCTGGCCGAGGACCGTGCGGAGGAACGTCTCCTGGACCTCCTCCTGCCGTCGCCGGCCGAGACGACCCCGCCCTCGGGGGACGAGTCCCGGGGAACGCCGCTGGGACAGGTCTTCGTGGCCGGGCCCCGGGGCGTCGAGGGTCCGGGGGAGACCGGCCCCGACGAACCCCCGCTGCCCGATCGCCGGGCGCGGACCCGCGAGAAGCTCAGGAAGCTCCTCCGGGACGGCAAGCTGGAGGAGCGTGAGGTGGAGGTCGAGGTCCAGCAGTCCGCGAATCTGGACGGGATGATGGTGCCGATGGGCGGCACCGAGGGGATGGACTACAACTTCACCGAGATGCTCCAGGACATGCTGCCGAAGAAGACGAAGCGGCGGCAGGTCACGGTCGCCGAGGCCCGGCGGATCCTCTTCCAGGACGAGCTCGACCGGCTGGTCGACATGGACGAGGTGATCAACGAGGCGCTGGAGCGCGCCGAGGACATGGGGATCGTCTTCCTGGACGAGATCGACAAGGTCGCGGGCCAGCGCGGCGCCGCCGGCCCCGATGTGAGCCGCGAAGGGGTCCAGCGCGACCTCCTCCCCATCGTCGAAGGCTCGACCGTCCAGACGAAGTACGGCCTGGTCCGCACCGATCACGTCCTCTTCATCGCCGCCGGCGCGTTCCACGTGGCGAAGCCCAGCGACCTCATCCCCGAGCTCCAGGGACGCTTCCCCATCCGGGTCGAGCTCAAGAGCCTCGGCGAGGAGGACTTCGTCCGCATTCTCAAGGAGCCCCGGAACGCGCTCCCGCACCAGTACCGCGCCCTGGTCGAGACCGAGGGTGCGGCCGTGGAGTTCACCGACGAAGGTCTCGCCGAGGTGGCGCGGATCGCGGCGCGCCTCAACGACCGCATGGAGAACATCGGCGCCCGACGGCTGCAGACCGTCATGACCACCCTGATGGAGGAGCTCCTCTTCGAGCTCCCCGAGGGTGTCGGCGAGACGGTGCGGGTGGACCGGGCGTTCGTCCAGGAGCACCTCGACGCGATCGCGGACGACGAGGATCTGCGCCGCTACATCCTCTGACGACCGGGGTTCGGCAGGCGACCGAGCACCACGCAGCGATCCAGGCAAGGAGACACGGTGAGCGGAACCGAGGGGAAGGAAAAGCGCGACTTCCTGGCGATTCCCGATCTCGAGCGGGACGAGATCCACGCGCTTCTGGAGCGGGCGACTGCGCTCAAGCGGGCGTACCACGCCGGGGAGACGAGGGAGAGGCCGCTCCTCGGGAAGACCCTCGCCATGATCTTCCGCAAGAGCTCCACCCGGACGCGGGTCTCGTTCGAGGCGGGAATGGCCCAGCTGGGGGGGCATGCGGTGTTCCTGTCGGACCGCGACAGCCAGATGGGCCGGGGCGAGAGCGCCCACGATACGGCCCGGGTCCTGAGCGGCTACGTAGACGGCATCATGATCCGGACGTTCGCCCAGGAGGAGATCGAGGAGCTGGCGCGCCACGCGTCGATCCCCGTCATCAACGGGCTCACGGACCTGCTCCATCCGTGCCAGGTGCTGGCGGACATGCAGACCGTGCGGGAAGAGTTCGGACCGGACCTCGAGGGGCTCACGGTCGCGTGGATCGGGGACGGCAACAACATGGCGAACTCGTGGCTGAACGCCGCCGCGCGCGTGGGCTTCCCGATTCGGCTGGCGTGTCCCCCGGGGTACCGTCCGGACGGAGAGATCGTCGAGCGGGCGCGTGCGGCGACCTCCGTCCTCCTCACCGACGATCCGGTCGAGGCGGTGGAAGGGGCCCGGGTCGTGACGACCGACGTGTGGGCGTCCATGGGTCAGGAGGACGAGGTCCGGGCCCGCATGGAGGCCTTCGAAGGGTACTGCGTCACGGAGGCCCTGATGGAGCGGGCGGACGACTCGGCCATCTTCCTGCACTGTCTGCCGGCCCACCGCGGCGAGGAGGTGAGCGCGGGGGTGATCGACGGGCCCCGCTCGCGCGTCTTCGCCGAGGCCGAGAACCGACTGCACGCCCAGAAGGCGCTCCTCCTGGAGCTGATGGGGTAGCCACCCCCGCCGCCACCACGCGGTCGGGGGCGACGACCCGCACACCGACCACATCCCCGGATTCCGGGAACCGGAACGACGCCATGGCCGACGACCTGAAGAAGACCCCACTCTACGACGAGCACGTCCAGCTGGACGGCAAGATGGTGCCCTTCGCGGGCTTCTCCATGCCGGTCCAGTACCCGACCGGGATCACCGCCGAGCACCGGGCGGTCCGGGAGGGCGCCGGCGTGTTCGACGTCTCCCACATGGGCGAGTTCGACCTCCGGGGCCCCGACGCCCCGCGGGCGGTCCAACGAGTCACCGTCAACGACGCCTCGAAGATCGAGGTGGGACAGGCCCAGTACTCGGCCATGGTGAACGAGGCGGGGGGGATCCTGGACGACCTCATCGTCTACCGCTTCGACGACCACTTCATGCTGGTCGTGAACGCCTCCAACCGGGCGAAGGACTTCGCCTGGATCGTCGATCACACCGGGGACCTCGACGTCGAGGTCACCGACCGGTCCGACGAGATCGCGCTGATCGCCGTCCAGGGTCCGAACGCGCGTCAGCTGGTGAAGCGCCTGACCGAAGACGACGTCGACGCCATCGGGTACTACCGGTTCGCTCGCGGCACCGTGGCCGGCGCGCCGGCCGTCATCAGCGCCACGGGGTACACCGGAGAGGACGGCTTCGAGCTCTACCTCGCGAACGACGATGCCGTGAAGGTATGGCGGGCGCTCCTCGCCGAGGGCGGAGACCTCGGGCTCCATCCCGCCGGCCTCGGCGCTCGTGACTCCCTCCGGCTGGAGGTGGGCTACGCCCTCTACGGGAACGACCTCGACGAGCACCACACGCCGTTGGAGGCGGGCCTCGGCTGGATCACCAAGCTCGACGCCGACGACTTCATCGGTCGCGAGGCTCTCCGGGCGCAGAAGGAGAAGGGGGTGGAGCGGAAGCTCGTGGGGTTGCGCCTGACCGAGCGGGGCTTCCCGAGGCCGGGCTACGACGTCCTCTCCGCCGAGGGGAGGGTCGTGGGATCCGTGACGAGCGGGACGATGAGCCCGATGCTGGGGCAGGGCATCGCGCTGGCCTACGTGCCCACCGCGCTCGCGGCGAAGGACACCGGGGTGGCGGTGTCGATCCGGGACAAGGCGGTGGCCGCGCGGGTCCAGCGGCCTCCCTTCTACACCGAGGGCTCCATCCGACGGTGAGGCGATGCGGGGGGAGGACGCGGCCGTGAGCGCCGAAGGTCGGGGCGGCGGTGCCGGGAGAGGCTCCGCTCGGGTCGAGGAGCCCGACTCCGCGTCGGGCGACGGTGGGACGGGAAGCTCGCTGCGAGTGGCGGTGCTCACCGTGAGCGACGGGTGCGCCCGCGGGGAGCGGGAGGACCGGAGCGGCCAGCGGGTCGTGGAGTGGTGCGCCGAGCGGGGTCACCGCCTGGCCGAGCGGGGGGTCGTCCCGGACGAGACGGGGCCGATCGCCGCCCGGCTGGTGGAGTGGGCCGACTCGGGGCAGGTGGACGTCGTCCTGACGACGGGGGGCACGGGCCTCGGGCCGAGGGACGTGACGCCGGAGGCCACTCGAGCCGTCCTCCACCGGGAGGCCCCGGGCATCGCCGAGGAGCTCCGGAGGCGGGGGCTGGAGAGCACCCCCTACAGCGTCCTCTCGCGGGGGGTGGCGGGCACGCGGGGGGGGGTCCTGATCGTGAACCTCCCGGGGAGCCCCGGAGGCGTGCGGGACGGCCTGGAGCTGCTGGCCCCCATCCTACCCCACGCCCGGGCTCTCCTGGCGGACGAGCGCCCCGACCACCGAGCGCCGTGAGCGGCCGGATCCTCGTCTCGACCCACGACCTCGAGCGTGCGGGGCGGCTGAAGGACGCCTTCTACGACCGTGGCTACGAGGTCGAGCTCGTCACCCCCTCCGAGGACCTCCTCGAGGGGGGAGACCCGAGGCTGCTGGTCCTGTCGGGCGCGGCCGGGACGGAGAGGGCCGAGGGGCTCGTGCGCCAGGCCGTAGACCGTCTCGGCGTGCCCGTCATCGGGTACGGCGAGGACGAGGCGTCGCCCCCCGCCGCACCCGACCTCCTCGAGGTCTTTCCCTCCGCCACCGGCGCCGGCGAGGTGGCCCTGGTGGGCCGCACGATCCTGGAACGCGACCGGCTCCGCGACCTCACGGGAATCGTCGGCGACACGGAGGCGATGCGCGAGGTGCTGGAGCGGATCATCCAGATCGCCCCGGTCGACTCGACCGTTCTCCTGACGGGCGAATCGGGCACGGGCAAGGAGCTCGTGGCCCGGGGCATCCACGGCCTCTCCCCCCGGCGGCACAAGCCGTTCATCGCCGTGAACGTCGCAGCGCTCTCCGAGACCCTGCTCGAGAGCGAGCTGTTCGGCCACGAGAAGGGCGCCTTCACCGGCGCGGTCGACTCCCGGAAGGGGCTCTTCGAGCTGGCCGACCAGGGCACGATCTTCCTGGACGAGATCGGAGAGATGCCGCTAACCACCCAGACGAAGCTCCTCCGGGTGCTCGAGCAGCGCGAGTTCCTGCGGGTGGGCGGCGAGCGGGACATCCACGTCGACGTCCGCATCATCACGGCGACCAACCAGGACCTCCGGCAGCTCGTGGCCATCGGAGAGTTCCGGCGAGACCTCTACTACCGGCTGAACGTCCTCCGGATCGAGCTGCCGCCCCTGCGGGAGCGGACCGAGGACATTCCCCGGCTCGTCGAAGCCTTCGTCCGTGAGGCGGCCGAGCGGCACGACCGACCCCGGGTCGAGATCTCGCCCGACGCCATGAACATCCTGGAGTCGCACCACTGGCCGGGGAACGTCCGCGAGCTCAGGAACCTGGTGGAGAGCATGGTGGTCCTGGCTCCCGGCCGGGAGATCCGCCCCAACGACATTCCCCCGGAGGTCCGGGGCACCGCCCCCGGTCGCGCCCTGGTGCCGGCCCCCATCCCCAGGCCCCCCGCCGGCGACGAGGCGAGGCGGTCCGAGCTCCGGCCCGAGATCGAGTTCATCTTCCGCACGCTCGTGGAGCTGCGGATGGACGTGGACGACCTGCGGAAGGAGTTCGACTCGTACCGGGACGGCGTCGGATCGTGGGCGCTTCGCGGGGCGGGGGAGATCCGTCTGCCCGCCCCGGGCGAGGAGGAGTCGGGCGTCCGGGAGGCCCCGGCGGAACGGGAGGCGCCGGAACGGGGGACGGAGTCGCCGGAGGTCGAAGGAGCCGGTGACTCCCCGGAGGTCGGGGCGAGGGGAACCGTGGTGTTCGAGCCCGGGATGACGATCGAGGAGATGGAGCGCCGGGCCATCGAGGCGGCGCTGCGTGAAGTCGACGGGAACCGCCGCATGGCGGCGGAGATGCTCGGGATCGGCGAGCGGACCCTCTACCGCAAGATCAAGCGCTACGACCTGGACGGCTGAGGGGCCGGCGAAGCTCCGGCCTCTCCGCGGCGGCGCCCCTCGCCCGCCCGTCCGCTCGTACCCGCTCGGGCCCGGACGCGCGCGTGCTCGGACTGGAGGACCTGCAGGATCCCGTCCCACTGCCGGTTCCGGACTCCTCCGTACTCGAGCATCATCCCGAGGTCCATGTCCACGGCGGGCGGGAAGGCGTAGACGGCCATTCGCGTCTCCCTCTGCGGGAGTCGCTGGGTGCCCCAGCCCGCCGTGACCGGTCGGATGGCCAGGGGCCGGTAGCGCCGCCCTCGACTCACGAGGTGGACGTCCTCCGGGTCGTATCCGACGCCCGCCTCGTCGCTGAAGAACGAGACGAGGAAGAGCTTCGGCGAGGCGACACCGCTGCGCTCGGCCAGGACCGGTCGGTGAGCCGCGGCCAGCTCGGAGAGTCGGTCGTACGTGTCGGGCGCCGTCAACCGGATCATCCACTCCTCGAGCGGGGTCACCTTGAGCTGGAGG
>JASFUL010000317.1:0-6683 GCA_050050315.1 Gemmatimonadota bacterium | reverse complement strand
CGCGCCGGAGCCCCGCACCAGGTACTCGATGGTCCGGGTCGTGCGGCCGGGCGTTCCGTCCCGGAGCAGGATCCGGTCGAGCTCCTCCTGCTCCACCATCCGCAGCGGGTCGTCGCCGTAGAGGTCGGTGACCCAGCCGGCGAGCACCACCTCGTCGGCGCCCTCGACGGTGAGCAGGTCGGGCCGCTGGACGCGGTTCTCCCGCGCCCGGGCCGTGATCGTGGGGATCGCCCGCTCGTTGGTGAACGCCACGCGGACGCGCCACAGCCCGTCGCCGACCCGCTCCACGGACGCGTCGCCCGCCGTCATGAGCGGCATCTGGTCGGCGTGGTAGAGCGTGAACGCCATGTTGCGGTGGAAGAGCTCCATGCTCATGAAGCGCGGGTTCACGCGGTTGGCCAGCTTGCGCCACCCGCCCATCTCGACCGCGCCGTACTCGGGGTGGTCGAAGGGTGCCCACTCGATGAAGTGCTCGCCGAACTCGACGAAGTCGTCGAAGAAGAGGCGGCCCTTCTGGCCCGAGATGGGCGACTCCGGGTCCTCCTCCTGCTCCTGCAGGAGCGGGCTGTTGAAGTACTGGCCGCCGTTCCAGAGCTCGTTGGAGAAGCTCACGGCGCCCAGCCCGTCGTTGGTCCAGTCGATGAAGCCCCCGTGCACGGTGTAGAGCCCCCGCCAGATGACGAGGTAGTCGTAGTACGGCAGGATCCGCTCGCCGTTCTCACCGAGCTCGTCGTAGACCATGACGTCCGAGCGGGGGTACGTCCCCTGCCACGCCGCGCCGGGTCCCCTGAGGATCATGCCGCCCGAGTTGTGGAAGGACTGGACGCCGGCGATGTTCGGGTGCGCCATCATGAAGTCGTTCACGGCCCGGGCCTCGGGCAGCTCGAACGGGTAGTGCATGGCGCCGCCCTGGATGTAGTCGGGCTGCCAGTCCGCCCCCCAGTTCCGGTTCGGGTCGTAGCCGCCCGGCGGGTCCTCGTTGACCCGGCCGTCCCCGTCGTTGTCGATCCCCTCCTGGCCGAGGAGCACCCAGTCCCCGGTCTGGCCGGGGGGGACCGGCTCCATGATGCGGGGATCGTCGGGGTCCAGCCGGAAGTCGCCCTCCCCGGGGACGTACTTGCGGATCTGCTCGATCGTCCCGTTCCCGTTCATGTCGTCGGGCCCGTCCTCGTCGAAGAGGCCGTCTCCGTCGGAGTCCACCGGCACGTGTCCCGTGCGCGCTCCGGAGCCGGTGTGGTCCATGAAGAAGTCGCGGCCGTCGGGGTTCACGGTGGGGATGACGTAGAAGACCCGTTCGTCCACCATGCGCCGGATCTCGGGATTCTCGTCGTAGTGCTCCATCAGGAACCAGATCGTGTAGAGCGCCACCTCGCCGCCCTGGATCTCGTTGCCGTGGACGTTGGCCTCGATGTACATCGCGGCCTTGTCCAGCTCCGGCCCGGTGTCCGGGTTGTTGATGGTCATCATCCACAGCTCCCGACCCCCGTAGCTGTCGCCCAGGGAGCGGAGCGTGAGGAAGTCGGGCCACGTCTCGGCCATGAGCCGCATGCGCTCGCCGATCGCGTCGTGGTCCAGCCAGCGGTCCCAGCTGAGCGGCAGCTCGTGCTCGGGGTCCGATCCCCCCTGCTGGGCGGAGGCCGTGAAGGGGGATGCGATCGCCGCCAGCGAGAGGACGGCGGCGAAGGCGGCGGTCGCGCCGGCCCGGCCGACGATGCCGAGGGAGCAGGCCGGGCGGCCGGCGTCGGTCGGGCGTGTCGTGGTCGTCATCGTCTTCACCTCAGCGTCACGGTGGCGGTGGCGCGGCCTCCCTTGTCGGAGAGCACGCGGATCTCGACCTGCTGCCCCGAGCGACCCCGGACCACCCAGGTGAAGGTCTCCCGCCCGCCCGAGCCGTCCAGGCGGTCGGCGGTGGCGGTCTTCGGGTCGCCGGTGACCACGTCGCCGGGCGGCACCTGGATCTGCACCGTCACCGGGCCGACGCAGCGGCAGGTGAGCCCCTGGGCGGTGGCGGTGGGGAAGTACCCGTCGTTCGCCACGGTCGCCTCCACGCGCCAGAGCCCGCCCCCGAGGGCCTCCGTCTCGGTTCCCGCCACCCCGACGCGGGGCAGCATGCCCGCGAGGCGCGCGACGAAGGCGCCGTGGGCCTCGCCGAGGGCGGGGAGCTCCTCCGCCGGGGGGTTGAGGACGGCGTACGGCCGGAAGCCGCCGATCTCGACGCTCCCGAGCTCCGGGTGCTCGTACGGGGACCAGGGCACGAAGGCGTCGATGCCCGCCGCCTCCAGGGCGCCGAGGACCTTCCGGTCCGCCCCGCCGCCCGAGGCGCCGCCTCCGGCCCGCTGGGGGCCCCTCGCCCCCGCGGCCCCTCCGGCGCCTGGCGGCCCGGCGGGACGCGCGCCCATCCGCTGCGGCGGACCCCCGGGGGGCGTCACGGCTTCCCCTCCGGCTCCGGGCCGCTCGGCGGCTCGCTCCGCATCTCCCGCTCCGGCATCACCCGAGCCCTCTTCGTCCGGGGCCGGCAGCCCCCAGCCGGGCGTGCTGAAGGAGGGGACGCCGAACTGGTAGTAGCCGTACTGGAAGAAGGCGCCCTCGGCCTCGCGGTTCAGCGCCACCTCGTCGATGCCCGTCAGCTCCCGGTACGCCTCGGAGACCGTCTCGAAGTAGGGACGGTCGTCGGCGTCGACGCTGGTGACCGGCCGGCGCCCCGAGTTGGGGTCGTTGTCCCGGCCCGGCTGCGCGCCCCGGAAGGGCGAGCGGAAGAAGAAGCCGAAAGCGAAGCCCCGGCCGCCTCCGCCCCGCGGGGCGTCCACCACGCCGGTCTCGAACACGTCGTCGTTCGAGGCGGCCGCGAAGGCGGGCAGGTCCAGGGTCACCGGCGACGCCAGCGCGCCCCGGGCGTCCGGCGGCGTGACGAGGTTGTCGCTGGTGCCGAACGTGAGGATCGCCGCGATGTTCGGGTGGGCGATCACGAAGTCCATCAGCGCCCGGCTCTCGGGCTCGCTCACCATGTGGGGGCCCGCGTCGGCGTCCCAGTAGGGGTAGGCGTGCTGGAAGTTGCGGTCGAGGTCCACGCCGCCGGGGCCGTCCTCGTTGAGGAAGCCGTCGCCGTCGGAGTCGACTCCCTCGGGATACAGCGTCCACCCGCCGGACTCTCCGGCGGACGGGTCCGCCCGCCTCATGAGGCGTGGATCGTCCGGGTCCACCATGTACGGCCCCGACGGATCGAGGACCCGCATGACCGTGACGAGCCCGTCGCCGTTCAGGTCCTCGGGCCCGTCCTCGTCGGTGCGGCCGTCGTTGTCGTCGTCGTACGGCCGGGTGTTGGTGCGACGCTCCACCCGCGGCGAGGCGAACATGGCCTCGGCGGCGTCCGGGTTGAGGCGGGGGACGAGGTAGACGGTCCGCTCGGCCAGCGCGTCGCGGACCTCGGGGTCGTCGGCGGCCAGCAGATGGCGCGCCGCCTCCACCACCAGCGCGCTGCCCAGCACGTGGTCGCCCTGCAGGTTGCCCACCACGAGCAGCGCGGGTCGCTCGGCGAGGGGCGCCCCTCCGGGAGCGCCGATCTCCAGCACCTGGACGTCCCGCCCGCCGGCGGTGGCTGCCAGCGATCGGAGGGTAGCCGCCTCGGAGCCGTCCGCGAGCGCGCGGAGCTCCCGCGAGAGAGCTTCGTAGTCGAGGTACGTGGGGGCCTGGGCCCGGGCAAATGCCGGCGTCGCCAGCAGGCCGGCCACGGCCAGGAGCACGGCGGCCGTCGCCGGGCCCCTGGGACGCGGATGGTGTGGGGTTCGGTGCCGCTGGTCGTACACGGGTCGTCTCCCGGTCGGGTGTCGTCGTCGTGAGGGTACACCCAGGCGGTGCGCCGGCGCGGACCAGCCCGGCGCCGGCAGCGCCTGGATCCCCACCCGTGGACATCCGAGGGGGGCGACGTGTTGTGGGGTGGGGCGTCCGGGCGACGGGCAACTTGCGCGCGACTTCCCTCGTCGGACATGGTGGGAGACGGCCGCCGACGGCCGCGGCCGCATCGTGAGGAGGGGAGGTGAGGATGAACGACGAGCGCCTCGTGTACGTGTCGGAGCGGGAGGCGGGTCGCCTGTGGAAGCGGGCGGCCGAGCTCCAGGTGGAGGAATCCCGGAAGGTGGAGGAGCGCTCCCGCGACCTCCACGCGCCGCCGGGCCCCTCCGGGTTCCCGGCGGGCCAGCACCTCCTGCTCGAGGAGGTGCTCCTGGCGGCCCGGGAGGTGGGCATCGGCGAGAACCACCTCGAGGTCGCCGTGGCGGAGCTCCAGGAGGAGCGCGCCGCGGGCGGTTCGCCCACGCCGGACCTGATCGAGCGTCTCGCGGCCCGCTTCTTCGGCTCGCCTCCCCCGGCGCTGGAAGCCACCGCCGTCCTGCCCGCCACGCCGGCCGAGGTGTACGGGATCCTCCAGGTCCTGCTTCCCGCCGACCCCTACCGGCTGCGGCTCCGGGGCGTGATGGGCGACGACCCCCTCCGGGACGGCGTCCTCGTCTTCGACGCGCCGGAGGTGCTGGGCAGGGAGCGGAGCTACGTGCGCGAGACGATCATGGCGGCCGACCGGGTGAAGCGCCTCTACGTCACGCTCCGCACGTGCGAGGTGGAGGGAGGGAGGGCCTGCCGCCTCACGGTCCGGGGACGCATCGACTCGGACCCGGAGCCGGCCTTCTGGATCGGGAGCGTCGCCACGGCCGGCGGCACGGCGCTGGGGGGCGCCGCCGGAGCGGTCGTCGCGGCGGGACTCGGGCTGGCGGGGGCGCTCCTGGCGGGGCCCGCCACCGTGGCCGCCGCCGTGGCCGGAGTGTCCACCTACGTGAGCATCCGGAACCGATACCTGCGCCCCCTGGTGCGGGGGCTGAACGGCCTCGAAGAGCTCCTCGAGGTCGTGCAAGCCGCCGTGAAGACCCGCGGGGGCTTCCTGTCCCGGGCCTCCGACGACGCGGAGCGAGGGTGGATCGGCCCCCCGCCGGGCGAGCGGGGTGGCCACGCCTGAACCGACAGCCGGGGGAGGCGCCCATGGAAGAGCCCACGCCGGAGCTGGCGCGGGAGATCCTCGACTACTACGAGAAGGCGCCCGAGGAGGATCGCCTCCGGGAGGGCGTGTTCCGGCTCGAGGCCACCCGCACGCGGATCCTCCTGGAGCGGTACCTTCCGCCGCCGCCCGCCACCGTCCTCGACGTCGGCGGCGCCGCGGGGGCCTACTCGTTCTGGCTGGCCGACCGGGGGTACGCGGTCCACCTGATCGATCCGGTGGAGCGGCTGGTGGCGCTGGCGCGTCGCCTGAACGGGGAGCGGACGGACGGAGGGGGCGCCGCGCTGGCCTCCGTCCGCGTGGGCGACGCCCGGGCGCTCGCGGCGGGCGACGCCTCGGCCGACGCGGTCCTCCTGCTCGGGCCCCTCTACCACCTGATCGATGCGGGCGACCGGCTGCGTGCCCTGGCCGAAGCCCGGCGCGCCCTGGTCCCCGGCGGGCTCCTGATGGCGGTCGGCATCTCCCGCTTCGCCTCGGCGCTGGACGGTTTGCGGCGAGGCTTCCTGGACGACCCGGACTTCGCCGCGCTGGTCCGGGCGGACCTCGAGAGCGGCGTGCACCGCAACCCGGACGGGCGTCTGGAGTTCTTCACCACGGCGTACATGCACCGCCCGGACGCCCTCCGCCGGGAGGTCGAGGAGGCGGGCCTCCGCTGCGAGGCCGTGCTGGCCGTCGAGGGACCGGGCTGGCTGGTCGGGGGGTGGGACGACGAGGTCGACGTCGAACGCCGGCGGGGGCTCCTCGAGTTCCTGGAGCGGCTGGAGGCGGAGCCGAGCCTGACCGGCGTCAGTGCCCACGTCATGGCCGTGGCCAGGAGGCCCGCATGACCTCGATCCAGGAGCTGGTGGACCGGATCGAAGGGGAGCTCCGGGGGCTGGGAGACCCCGAGCGCCGTCGCGTCATGGAAGGGTACGCGCCGTCGGAGCTGGAGCCCCTGGGGGTCACGGTGCCCGACGCGCGGCAGACGATGCGGCGCGTGCGCGCCGAGCTGAAGGACGAGCCGCCCGGCCGGATCGTGGACCTGGCCCTGGCGCTGGCCCGGGCCGGGACCTTCGAGGGACGCGGGGTGGGCTACGAGCTGCTCGGACGCCGCCGGGACGCCCTGGAGACGTTGGACCGGAGCACCGTCGAGCGGCTCGGGGAGGGCATGGACAACTGGGGCACCGTGGACGGCTTCTCCGTGACGGTGAGCGGCCCGGCGTGGCGGCTCGGCCGGCTCGACGACGGGGACGTGCTCGCGTGGGCCGGTTCGCCGGACCGCTGGTGGCGGCGGGCGGCGCTGGTGAGCACGGTGCCGCTCAACAAGAAGTCCCGGGGCGGGAGCGGCGATCCCGGGCGCACCCTGGCCGTGTGCGAGGCGCTGGCCGGGGACCGGGAGCCGATGGTCGCCAAGGCGCTCTCCTGGGCGCTCCGGGAGCTCGTGGCCCACGACCGGGAGGGCGTCGAGGGCTTCCTGGACCGCCATGGCGAGGCGGTGCCGGCGCTCGTCCGGCGGGAGGTGCGGAACAAGCTGCGGACCGGGCGCAAGAGCGGCTGAGCAGGGCGGGAGGGTGGACCCCGGACGGGGGTCCCGTCATCTTCATCGGCAGTCCACGCACCGACCCGGGCCGATCCGGCCCCCGTTCCCCCCGAAGGAGAGACG
>JASFUL010000316.1:0-6686 GCA_050050315.1 Gemmatimonadota bacterium | reverse complement strand
GAAGGCGTTCTGGGCCAACCGGCCGGGACGGCTTCCGGAGCCCCCGTGGGTCTGGACGGAGCGGGGCGAGAAGGCGCTCGAGGCCATCCTGGAGGCAGGAGGGGACGAGCCCGTCTTCTGGATCGCAACCGATCCCGACCGGGAGGGAGAGTTCATCGCCTGGTGCCTGGACCGGCATCTCTCCGAACACGGCCCGACGCACCGGGTGACCTTCCAGGAGGTGACGGAGGAGGCGGTGCGCCGCGCCCTCGAGCATCCGAGGAGCGTGGACCGGCGCATGGTGGACTCGGCGCTCGTGCGGAAGTTCCTGGACCGCCTCGTCGGGTTCCGGACCTCCAAGATGGCCGCGAGCATCGTGGGGCGCGGCGCCTCCATGGGGCGGGTCCAGACGCCGACGCTGGGCTTCGTGGTGGAGAGGGAGCTGGAGCGCGAGGCGTTCGTGCCCACTCCCTACTTCGAGGTGCGCGCCGACGCCGAGGGTCAGACGCTCGACGTACGGTTCTACGAGCGCGGCGATCCCGACCGGTGGGAGGACAACGCGGGCAAGACCAGCCTGGTCCGGACCTTCGACGGGGAGCTGGCCCGGCGGGCCTTCAACGCCCTGGCCGCGGCCGGAGAGGTGACCCTCACCCGGGTGCGGACGCGGAATCCCGCCCCCCGGAAGCCCAGCCCCCCGTTCTCCACCGACGCGCTCCTCCAGGAGGCCGGCTCCCGGCTGGGGTGGTCACCGAGAAAGACCTCGGCCCTCGCGTCCATCCTCTACGAGGCGGGGCACATCACCTACATCCGGACCGACTCCACGCGGCTGGCGGCGCAGGCCGTGGCCGCGGCGCGCGGGATCGTCCGCGACGAGTTCGGCGAGGAGTACCTGGGCACGGGGACGAAGGGGAACGCGGCCACGGGTCCCACGCAGGACGCCCACGAGGCCATCCGGCCCACCCGGATGGCGGTGGCCGACCTCTCCCTGGACGACGCCGACGCCCGGCGCCTCTACCGCCTGGTCCGAGCTCGGACCCTGGCCAGCCAGATGGCCCCCGCCACGAGCGATTCCCGGAGCGTCGAGGCCGCGTGCGAGGGGCTGGACCTCCCCCTCGTGACGACCATCACCTGGCGCACCTTCCTCGGGTGGGAGGCCGCGTACCGGGAGTTCGAGCCGGACCGCCCCACGGCTCCGCCGGCCGTGGCGCTCGAGGAGGGCGCCGTCTGGACGCTGGACCCCGCGACGGACGAGCACCCGAACCCGGTCCTCGTCGAGGACGAGACCCGGCCCCCGGCGCGCTACCGTCCCCACATCCTCATCCGGGCCATGAAGGACGCGGGAATCGGGCGGCCGTCCACGTACAGCCGCACCGTCGAGAAGCTCGAGGAGCGCGAATACGTGGAGATGGAGGACGGCGCCCTCCGCCCCACGGAGCGAGGCCGGGCGGTCTGGCTGGACGCTACGCCCCTCTACGCGTTCGGCGAGACCGCGCGCTCGGTGGACGAGCTCTTCAGCGCCAAGTTCACCGCGGTCATGGAGGACGGGCTGGACCAGGTCGCCGCGGGCGACGTGGCGGCCCCGGAGCGCTGGGAGGCGTGGCGGGACCGGATCCGGGAGCTGCACGACGTGGCGCGGCAGAAGAAGAAGAGCGGCGCCAGCACCCCGAAGCAGCACCGGATGCTGGTGCGGCTGCTGGAGAACGTCCCCGACGGGATGGAGCCAGGGGTGGACCCGGACGCGCTCGAGACCCTCTCGTACGAGGAGGCCCGGGTCCTCACCGCCCGTCTGCGAGAGGCGGGCGTGGAGCCGGCGCCGTCGGAGGAGCAGATGGAATACGTGCGGAGCCTCCTGGAGGACCTCCAGCTGGACGAGGAGGAGCGGGCGGAGATCCTGGGGGAAGGGGGTCCGGAGGCCATTCGCACCACGGCTCGGGCCAGCCGGATCCTCGACGAGCTGACGGCCCTGCGCGACGAGCGCAGGCCACCCAGCGCGAAACAGCGTCGCTTCATCGACGGCCTGTTGAAGAAGACCGGGACTACCGAGTCGGAGGCCGCGGAGCTCGTGGGGGTGGAGTCACTGGACGACCTGACCGGCGGGCGGGACGGCTCGGCCAGCGCGCTCATCGACGCCCTGGAGGCCCGGAGGGAGGAGGAGGCGAGCTCGGCGGCGTGAGGTCCGCTACCGAGGGAAGGCGTCCGCCCGGCCAGTCCATTCCACGCTGAGCCACCCCGTAGATCGACCGCCTCCGAGGGCATTCCACACCATGCTTGTCCGTCCGGGACGCCCGCCCTACCTTGGCTTTCGGACCCTCGAGGCGGTTTCATAGATCTCCTTTCCTGATCCCCTTGGGCGCCGCCCGCGCCGAGGACTTCGAGCACGGGCCCAGGGTCCGACCGATCCGGACTCGCTCCTGACCGCGCGGAGCCTCCCCTTCTTCGGACCCTGAAGGACCTCCGGATCCGCTCTCCGTGGAATCCGAGGCACGACGACCGCCCGTCCCGTCCAGACGTGGGTGGTAGGCTGCGGCGCCGGCCCCCCCTCCCGGCGCTCCGCCCCGGGTGAGCGCACCCCCGCGACCCGCTCCGAGACGCTCCCCATCGACTCCGATCCGCAGCACGCGCCGCAGGCCCCGGCCCCGGAAGCGGGACCGAGAGCCCGCGCGTCCGCGCTCCACCGCCCCCCCGCCTCATCCGCGCCCGTGCCGGCAGGCCGGCCGGACGCCCGTCGACCCCCTGCCGGAGGACCGACCCATGAAGAAGCCCCGGACCGAAGACGCGCTCTCGACCTCGAAGGGATCGCCCTCCCGACCCCACCCGGGAAACCGACCGTCCGAGCCGGACGCTGGCGAGGGCTGCTGCGACACCTTCATCCACATCACCAACCAGGACACCATCAACATCTTCACCTGCCACCCCGCCGTGGCCGAGCCCACGCCGACCCCGGAGCCCACGGAGCCGGCGCCGGAGGGCCCGCCCGGGCTCCCGCCGACGGGTGGGTGCGTCCCGTTCGCCCTCGGAAGCAAGCCCAAGAAGAGCCTGGAGCAGAGGCTCGCCCCGCTCCTGGAGAGCACCCGGGTGCCGAGCGTACTTCCTGCCGCCTTCTTCCAGATGACGCGGCGCTTCCTCGCGGGCCGCGAGCCCGCCAATGCTCTCGAGTCGAGCGCATTCGACGTCTTCCGGTCGATGTCGCCGCGCGTCCGCGCGGTCATGGCGTGCTCCCTCGAGACCTTCGACGCGCTCTCCCCGGACGATCGGAGCCGCCTGTTCGAGCCGGGCGTCGCCACCGACCCCGACCGCCCCGTGGATCCGGACCGCCTGGCCGAGCTCGTCGCCGACGAGTTGCTCAAGCGGGCGAGCCTGGAGGCGTTCGGGACCGAGAAGTGCCTCGGCACCGAGAGCCCGGGGCAGGTGCGGGTCATCGACGTCGGGGGAGAGATCGGCTCCGTCGTCAACGTGAACGTGTGCAGGATCAACGATCTCCGCACGGTCTCCTTCCAGCCCCGTCTGGCCCTGGCCGAGTACACCCCCGAGGAGCTCCAGCAGGTCTGCACGCCGGAGGTCGAGGACGGGCAGGTGACCGTGAATTGCGAGGTCCAGACCGAGCCGTGCCCCGGCCACGACGTCGAGGGGACCTGCCTGCGCGTACCCGAGGTCGTCGCCGGGGGCGGCGTGCTGCTGGAGGGCGTGAACTTCTTCGACGTCCAGACCCGCGTCCGCCTCGAGTCGCAGGGGGAGACCACGATCGTCCGTGAGGTCGAGACCTTCGTCTGCGGCGACGCCGAGACTCCCGTCACGGAAGAGGTCGACGGACGGATTCGGACCATCGCCGACTGCCGGGTCCACGACCGCCTCTCGTTCCAGGTCCCGGCGGACCTGCCGGACGGCCTCTACGCCCTGACCGTGGTCGTCCCGAACAACGTGGGCCTGGAGGGGTTCGGCGACGAGTTCACGTCGAATCCGCGCCAGTTCGTCCGCGTGGTGCCGGGGAGCACCGCGACCTTCCAGATCGCCAGCGAGCAGCTCGACTGCGTGCTCGAAACGGCCGCCCCCGTCTTCCGCAACGCCGGCTCCGACGAGATCGGGATCAAGTCCATCGCCGTTCCCGTCGGCCTGGACCTGACGCCGGGCGAGGCCCTCGAGCAGAACTTCGAGTTCGGCGACGTCGACACCGGCGAGGACAGGGCGATGAACCGGGTTCTGTTCCAGGGAAGCGGGATCTCCGGAGTGGCGCTGAGTCTGGTCGGCTTCGAGATCGACAACCGGGAGGCGTTCGAGCAGGAGGTCCGGGACTACGCCGACGCGTTCGTCCTGATCGTCCGGAGCAGCTGGGACGCCGTGGCGGGGGCGGTCGGAACGGTGGGGGGGCTGGTGGCGCTCGCCGTGGGGCTGAGCCAGGCCTGGGCGTCGGCCATCGCCGCGGGCATCGCGCTCGCCATCAACGCCTTCGTCGCGCTCTGGGCGCCGGCCGACCTCGTGATCGAGGACGCGGCCGCGTTCTCGACGCTGACGTTGAGCGGGCTCACGAGCGTGAACTTCCCGGCGCCGCCGGAGAAGGAGTTCACCTCGCCCGGAGGGATCGACGTCCACGTCGTTCCGGTCAGCAAGGGAGTCCAGTACGTGGAGCGCCGGGAGTACCGGAGCGACGGCGAGGACAGCGAGTACCACATCACCCTGCGCTACAACCGGCTGTAGTCGATTGCGCAAAGGGGGGAGCGACGGATTTCGGAGAGGACGCGGAACTTGCCGGGAGCTCGGACAGGGCCGACCATGGAGGATCCTCGCCCGACCCTCCAGCCCACCACCGCCATGATCAGCTCGCTCCGACGCGTCCGACCGGCTCTGCTCGCGGCCCTCCTCGTCCTCTATGCTTGCGGAGGAGGCGACGCTCCCGCGGACGGAGCGCCGGACGTCGCCGATGAGGCGTCGGGAGAGGCGGAGGCCGCTGCCGAGCCAGCCGGAGACCGACCGACGGAAGCCGCCCCGACGGCCGCCATGGGCGGGCCGGTCCCGGTGGTCTACCTGGCCGCTCACGGTCCGGCCCCGTCGACCTACGGACCCCGATGCGGCGACGGGATCGAGGGGGTCTACTCGGACGTCTTCCGGATCACGGTCCCCGAGAGCTGGGTCCAGCGGGGCACTTCGGGGGGCTCGGGCGCGGACGCCATCTCGTTCGAGGTCGGGGGCACCCGGGTCACCGTCGACCTCTTCGCCACCGAGGAGGAGTTCCGGTTCGAGGACGAGTTCGAGGACCTCGGCGAGACCGGCGTTCAGGTCGACCTGGGGGGGCGGACGGTGCCCCTTCACGAGGTGACCATGGAAGGTCGGCGGGGATACGGGATCCTCGGCGTCACCTACATCGAAGGGCTGCCGCGTACCGGAGACCAGGTCGGGGCGGTGCTCGTCACCTCACCGGAGGGGGCGGAGCTCTCCCCGGAGGTGGCCGCGGACGTGCTCGGTACCGTCCGGGTCGAGCGCTGCAGGGCGATCGCCCAGTTGCTGATCCGGGGTCCGGCGGCGGGCTATCAGCTCGTGCCCGAGTTCGACGGCGGGGATCCCCTGGGAAAGGAGAGGCCGGACGAGGATCCCCCGGCCTACGTCCCGGGCGAGTCGCCGCTGCTCACCTACTCGGAGGACCAGGTCGCCTACCTCCTCCCCCTGGAGGACGAGGTGGCCCGCTGCGTCGCACCCCTCGTCCGGGCCGACGCGGGCGCCAACCCCATTCTGCACCTCAACGTCTTCGTGCCATCGGGGACCGCCAAGGAGACCCTGGCCGAGTATGTCTCGCAGTGCACTGGATGATCGCGCCGCCGGATCCCCTCCGCCGGTAGTCCGACGACGATGAGCGGGCGTGGACGACTGGTGATCCTCTCGGGTCCCTCCTGCGTGGGCAAGAGCCCCCTGGAGAAGGCCCTGGCGCGCCACTTCCCGGAGCTGCGCCGGGGCCTCCAGCCGCTGGTGCTCTACAACGATCGAGCGCCGCGCCCCGGCGAGGTGGACGGCGTCGACTACCACTTCCGGAGCCGCGCCGAGGTGGAGGCCCTGCGAGACGAGGCGCGCCACGTCGTGATCGACGTGCGGGGCGACCTCCAGGCCCTCGACCTGGAAGCCCTGGAGGACGGCCTGGACCGGGGCGACGTGCTCTTCGAGGGCAACCCCTTCGTCGGCCGCATCCTTCAGACCCACCCGGGTCTCGACCACGTGACGCGCCTCGGCGCCTTCATGGCACCCCTGAGCCGCGAGGAGATCCTGCACCTCCGCGAGCGGGGCGCGGACCTGCCGGCCCTGGTGACGGACGTGATGCGGCGCAAGCTGCTCCGGCGCACGCGGCGTCAGAAGGGGGAGCCGTCGCTGAGGGATCTGGAGAACGTCGAGAAGCGCGCCGGCAGCGCGTACCGCGAGCTGACGGAGGCCCACCACTTCGCCTGGGTCCTGCCCAACCACGACGGGGAGGACAGCGAGAACTGGGACGCCTTCTACCACGTGCTGGGCGACGCCCGGCGGGCGCTGCTGAGCTTCGTCGCCCTGCTGGAGGGGCGGGACCCGCCGTGGGGCGAGCGCTGGGAGGCGGACCTGCTGCCGGAGCCGCCGGAGGGCCGTCGGTCTACGTAGCCATGCCGGAGCTCCGGCTCCTCACCTTGCGAGCGCGGGGACGGGTGCTCAAACGTGGAGACCCGTAGCCACACTCCTGTCGACCGGAGCCCCGTCCC
>JASFUL010000315.1:0-6689 GCA_050050315.1 Gemmatimonadota bacterium | reverse complement strand
CCGGCGACCGGACCCGGCCGGACCGCCGCGCCCGCCCCGACCCCTCACGCTCCGGGACGTCCGGGTCCCTTCCGGATCAGGCCGGTGGACGAGCGTCCGTCCACCCGGACGTCGAGGGCGCCGGGGAGCCGCACGTGGCGGAGCCGCTCCGTCTCGGCGACGGCGCCCAGCCCGTCCAGCCACTCCCAGTCCACGGGGGAGGGGGCGCCGGGGCCGACGGCCATCCAGGCCGCCCCGAGGCTCGTCAGGTTGTGGAAGAAGTGGGTGCCCTGGCTGGGCTCGATCCGCACGGAGGGGAGGGTCGCCTCCACCAGGATACGGGCTCCGGCGACCTGGCTCCACTGTACGGGCACGCCCAGCCACGGGTCCGAGCTTCCCCAGCGCCCGAAGCCGATCAGGAGGTACGGCCGGGACTCGGCCATGAGGGCGCGGTTCCAGGCGTCGATGTCGCCGGCGATGCTTCGCGTCGCGGTCATCTCGAACGCGTCGGGCCGCACGTAGATCACGTCACGGATCCCCTCCAGCCTCCCGTTGCCCATGGCCTGACGCGACGCCAGGAGGACGCCCTCCCCCCGGAGCTCGTCCGGGTCGATCTCGACCTCCTCCCTGGGGGCGGACATCGGCCGCACCTGCACGACGCCCATGCGGGCCACGCCGTTCTGGCCCCCTTCGGCCTCCGGGGAGTCGCCCGGACCCGGGAGCGAGAGCGCGAGCTCGATCTCCGCGTCGCACCCGAGGGCCTCCTCGCAGAGGTCCATGATCTCCAGGACCGCTTCGTTCAACGGCTGCTGTCCCGCCAGGATGGGCTGGAAGTCCAGCACCTTGGGACCGTCCCGTGCCGTCCCGGGGCGCATTCGATCCGAGTCCGCGTCGTAGGTGGACGCCAGCAGGTCCAGCGTCCGGTCCCGCTCCGCGTCCGCCAGGGTGCCCTGGACCAGGTACTCCGTCCCCACCAGCGGGTCCAACGCTTCGGGTCGAGCCATGTTCACGGCCCAGAAGCGCGTCTGCGTCCCCTGCATCCTCTCCCGGGTGGAGGCGAAGGGGGGGGGCGCCTGGGGGTGTCGGGGCGAGTACGACCAGCACCGTCCGCCGTCGACGATCGTCTTGCCGAGACCGAGGGCGAGGCTCACCACTCCGTCCCCCGGGGCCGCCGGATGGATGGGGTAGTAGTTGAACGAGCGACCCACCACCGAGACGTGGGGGTAGAAGCGGTCTCCGAAGCGGCGCCCGACGACCCGCTGGATCATCACGGCCATCCCCTCCCGCCGGTCCTCCACGCCGATGGCCCGCCGGTAGTCCCGGGCGCACGCGAAGTACGTCGACGCGAACACGAGCTTGACCGCCTCGACCAGCCGCTGGTAGCGCTCCTCGGGCGTCGGCTGGTTGTTGGGGATCATCTTGGTCTCGTACACGCCCGCGAACGGGTGGGCGAGCGTGTCCTCGAGCAGGCTGGACGAGCGGATCGCGAGCGGCGAGTGCACGCCCTCGACCAGACCCCGGAGATCGTCGAGGACCTCCTCGGGAAGCTCGCCCTGCAGGAACGCGTGCGCGACCCGGTCGTCGGGCTCGTCCGAGCCGGCGAGGTCCTTCAGGCGGTTCCACTCCACGAAGGCGTGGAAGACGTCGGTGCCCACGATCACCGAGGCCGGAATCGACACCCGGATCTCTCCCACGCTCCCGCCGAACCGGTCCTGGAGCAGCGTGCCGATCCTGAGCAGACCCTCGGCCTTGCCGCCCAGCCCGCCGGATCCGATCCGGCTCCAGGCTTGTCCGGACGCGAAGAACCGCCGGTCGAACGGAGGAACCGCAGTCACCCCATCGGACGCCCTCCCCCCGAGAGCCGGAGTCGGTCGGATTCGCTCGAACCCATGGAAGCAAGCGGCTCTCGATGGGCGAAGCAAGGGGAGGCCGGGCTCGGCCCCGCGTTCCGGGTCCCGGTCGAGAAGGTCCCCGGAGGGAAGGGGTCCACCCGTCCGGATGTCGCGCAGGAGCGGCCCTGCGCGCCGCTTGACGGTATTCGCGCTCCGCGGGTACACTTGGAACAGGGTACCCCCTTTCGGACGGATGTGCGTCTGGCGCGACGCCCTCCATCCCGACGGGTCGCGGATCAGGCCGTGCGCCCGCCTTCGTTCTCACCCAACACGGATCGGCACGGCGCATCTCGCTCGCGCCCTGCCGAGCACTGTCCACGGCCCGTCGATGTCCCGAGACCGTCCGGATCCGGCCAGGATCCTCTTCTTCTTCTCGTGCGCGGGGCTCCTCTTCCTGTACGGCGTGGCCGTGGGAGCCTACCGGATCTTCCCCTTCCAGGCGCTGAACTACCTGCACGACTCGGCGCTGGCCGTGACCGCCGACCGGGAGATGCTCACCCACACCCGGCCGGCCGAGTTCCTGCGGCCCGCCCGTCACGAGGGCGACGGCGTCACCCGCTGGGACCGGGACGCGGTCGAGCCGGGCCTCACGTTGATCTCGGGCTTCTTCGACGACGACAACCAGATCCGCCTGATCCGTCCCGACGGGAGCGTGGTGAGGCGCTGGCCGCTCCGCTTCTCGGAGATCTGGACCTCGACCGACTGGGTGGACCCCCCGAGCCGGGTCCCGACCACCGACTGGCACGTGGACGTGGAGGGCATCCTGCTCTTCCCGGACGGCTCGGTAGCGTTCAACTTCGCGGGCCTGGGGCTCACCAAGCTCGACCCCTGCGGCGGGATCGTCTGGCAGCTGCCGCGGATGACGCACCACGCCCTGGAGCGCTCGGGCCGGGGCGGCTTCTGGGTCCCCGGCTCCCGGTACGTGGACACGCCGGACGCCAACCCGTACCCGCCCCTCATTCCTCCCTACGTGAGCCACACGCTCCTCGAGCTGGACGAGGACGGCTCGGTCCTCCGGGAGATCCCGCTCCTGGACTTCTTCTTCGGCAACCATCTGGAAGCCCTCGTCTTCGCCAACGGGGGCCAGCGCGTGGCCTTGCGCCTGGGCGACCCGCTCCACCTGAACGACATCGAGGAGCTTCCGGCCGAGTGGGCGGATGCCTTCCCGGACTTCGAGGCGGGCGATCTGCTGCTGTCGATGCGGGACCTGAACCTGGTGATGGTCGTCGACCCCGACGAGAAGATCGTCCGCTGGTACCGGACCGGACCGTGGATCCGCCAGCACGACCCCGACTTCCATCCCGACGGTGCCATCACCGTGTTCGACAACCACACCGACGACGCCGGGGGCTCGATCTTCGGCGGCAGCCGGATCGTGCGGATCGACCCCTCGACCGAGGAGTGGAGCGTCGTGTACGGCGACGAGCCCGACCAGTGGTTCTACACGGACGTGAGGGGCAAGCACCAGACGCTGGCGAACGGGAACGTGCTGATCACCGAGCACGAGGCCGGACGGGCCTTCGAGATCGATCCGTCGGGAGAGGTCGTCTGGGAGTACGTCGACCGGTACGGTCCCGACGAGGTGGCGGAGATCACCCAGGCCGTCCGGTACCCGGAGGGCTACCTGGAACGGGAATCGTGGACGTGCCAACGAGACGCAACGGAGGATACATGACCGAGGAAGCGATGGAGCGGGTGGGCGCCGGCCTGGCCTGTGCCGTGGTGCTGCTGCTGGCCACCCTGGTGGATCACGCGGCAGGCGCCGGGGGGGGAGCGATCGGCGGGGCGGCCGTGGCCTACATCGGACCCGGTGCAGGGCTGTCGGCCATCGGCGCCTTCCTGGCGCTGGTCGCGGCGGTCGTGGTGGCCATATTCGGATTCGTCTGGTACCCGGTCAAGCGGTTGTTCCGGGCCCTCGGACGGGGAGAGGGCGAGTCGGAGGAGGAGGGATAGGGACGGCCGTCGGGCCATGGCCACCTTCCTCGGCGCGGGCCTGCTGGTCGTCGGCTTCGTGGCGATCTTCAAGGGGCTCAGGCTGGTCGAGAAGTCCCGCGACGCCGTCGACCTCGGTCGGCAGGCGGTCGTGGACCTCCGTCGCAGCGATCTCGACGACAGGCAGAAGGAAAGGGTGCTCCAGGGGCACTCGCTCCGTCTGTTCTCCCTCTTCTTCCGACTGGCCTTCGGAGGCGCCGCGGCGGTCCTCGTCCCCGCCGGCGTCGTGTGGCTCCTGGCCGCGGCCGGTCTCCTCTCCTTCGACGCGGTGATGGAGCTGGCGCTAGGGTGGAAGTTCCTCCTCGGAAGCACCGTCACCGTCATCCTGGTCCTGTGGCTGATCGAGAGGTCGTGAGCTCCGACTTCGAGAACCGGTACTCCCTCCTGGACCGCGCTCTCCACCGGATCGCGTTCCGCACCGCGCCGATCCAGGTGGACCTGAACGACCTGGAGGATCGTCTGTTCGCAGGCGCCTTCGAGGACGTCGAGGTCGACCGTCCCGTCTTCGTAACCGGTCTTCCCCGGGCGGGCACCACGCTGATGCTCGAGCTCCTCGTCGAGTCCGGGGGCTTCGCGTCCCACACCTACCGGGACATGCCCTTCGTGCTCGTCCCTCTCCTCTGGAGTCGGTTCTCCGGCCGATTCCGGACCGGCGGTCAGGAGCAGGAACGGGCCCACGGCGACGGGATGATGGTCGGGCCGGACAGCCCAGAGGCGTTCGAGGAGATCGTCTGGAAGGCCCACTGGAAGGAGCGGTACCGGGACGATCGGATCCTCCCGTGGGACGAGAAGAGGAAGCCGGCCTTCGACCGCTTCATGACCCGTCACGTCCGAAAGATCGTCGGGCTGCGCCGGGGGGACGCCCCGGCTCCCTCGCGCTACGTCTCGAAGAACAACCTCAACATCGCCCGCCTGCCGTACCTGCTGGCGCTCTTCGACGACGCCCGGATCGTCGTGCCCTTCCGCGATCCCCTGGAGCAGGCGGCGTCGCTGCTGCGCCAGCACGTCAACTTCCTCGACATCCACCGGGACGACCCCTTCGCCCGCCGCTACATGGAAGGCATCGGCCACCACGATTTCGGCGAGAGCCTCAAGCCCGTGGACTTCGGGGGATGGATCGACGAAGCCCCCGGAACGGACCCGACGGAGCTGTCCTTCTGGCTCCAGTACTGGGTCTCGGCGTACCGGCACCTCCTCGAGCAGGCCGGGCCCAGGGCCGTGCTCGTCTCGTACGACGGGCTCTGCCGCGAGCCCGACCGCGGCCTCCAGCGCCTGGTCGAGTCCATCGACCTCGATGGCGCCGCCGCCCGGGCTCTCCTCGCAGGCGCCGCACGCATCGGCGCTCCGAGCCGGCGGGAGGTGGACGCCTCGGGCACCCCGGCGAGCGTCGTGGAGGCGGCTTCGGCCCTGCACGCCGAGCTGATCGAGGCCGCCGGGCCCTGAGCGCCTTCCGCCCTCCGGGCGTCCCTACCCTCCCGGGCGCCCGTCGGACCGAACCGGGACCCCGGACGGCCCTCCGAGGGTGCCCAGGTATCGGATGATCGCGTCCACGTGCTCCGGGTCGCGGACCCCGGCGAACTCCATCGTGGTTCCCGGCGCCACCGCCAGGGGCTCACGCAGGAACGCGCGGAGGCGCCCCTCCGTCCAGCGCCCTTCCATCCGTTCGAGTGCGGGAGAGTAGTCGAAGCCCTCCGATCCCCCGACGGGCCGGTCCACCACACCGGCGAGGTTCGGGGCGAACGCCTGCTCGTTGCCGGTCTTGTGGCACGCGCCGCAGTAGCGCTGGAAGAGGGCCACCCCCTCCTCCCGGTCCTCCGCGGGCTCGAGTCGGATCACGTCGGCCGAGTCGGTCCACAACACGAGCGCGCCGTCGGGGCCCTCCACGAGGTCCCGAACGCGCGAGCCGATCTCCAGTGGTTCCACGAACGCGACCCGGTCGTGGTCGACCCGGATCCTCCACAGGGTCCGCGCCGTGAGCGACGCCACCACGAGGTCACCCCTCCACCGGGTGAATCCGGGGCCTTCCACGGCCAGCAGGCTCGAGATCCCCACGGAGGGCACCCAGGCGTACACCGGCTCCCGGAACGACGGGTCCCGCGCCGTGTCGGCGAGGGGCCAGGAAAGAGCCCCGTAGTCGGTTCCCCAGGTCCGGTAGGGCCACCCGTAGTTGCCGCCGCGCACCAGGCGGTTGAGCTCGTCGCCCCCCTGCGGGCCGTGCTCCGTGGACCACACGGTCCCGGCCCCGTCGACGAAGAGGCCCTGGGGATTCCGCTGACCCAGCGCGAACACCTCCGCCTCCCCCGTGGCGAGGTCGATCAGCAGCGTCCGCCCGTACTCCCAACCGGCCTCCTGGGCCGCCGCCGTGTTCGAGTTGTAGCCGTCGAACTCGTGATCCCCGACGGTCATGAGCACGCGCCGCGGGTCCAGGAACGCCAGCCTCCCGCCCATCTCGTGGCCGGCGAACCCGTTCCGTCCCCGTGTCTTGAACGGCAAGCACGGGCGGGTCTCGTGGACCGTCCGCCAGGCCACGTCCACGGACGCGCCCGGCTTCAGCGCCGCCGCCGGCAGCTCCACGCGGGAGAGACGGACCGTGAAGCACCCGTCCTCCGGCCGCCAGTGGTGATGGCTCGCCAGCACCGTGATCGTGTCCCCCCCGTCCCGGACCAGGAGGTCGGCGACCCGAAACCGGTTCACCCGCGCCGCCTCCCCGGCGGCCGCGGCGAAGGCCGCCCGGTGGAGGGGAACCTCGACGTCCAGCCGCCGGGCGACGAGGCTGTCTCCCGACCAGGTGAGGCGGTGGATCACTCCGTCCCCCCGGGCGACGAG
>JASFUL010000314.1:0-6712 GCA_050050315.1 Gemmatimonadota bacterium | reverse complement strand
GTCCCAGGTCGACCGGATCACCGTCGGTGGCGCCTCCGCCCACCGCACCCCAGGATCGTCCCACGCCACCACGTCGACGGCCGTGCCCACGGCCAACAGCGCCGTCGCCAGAAGGGCCGTATCGGGGTCTCCGCCAGGGAGCTCCCGGCAGGTCGCCAGGAAGACGTCAGCCACGGACGTCCGGGATGCGGAGCCGCGGGAGCTCGGCGAAGACGGGGCCGCCCGCCCGACGCCTACGCTCCCCGGGGCTGGGGGAGTGGACCCGCCGAGAGGAAGAGGACCGCGAACAGGCCGTAGGCCACGGCCGGGGCCAACCCGAAGACGTTGAACCCGTCGCCGAGGGTCCCCATCAGGATCGTGCCGGCCGGGACGAGGAGGGCCACGGCCCCTCCCACGACCACGACGAGGGCGAATACCGACAGGATTGCACGGAGCTTCATCAGGACCTCCACGATGCGGCCGGGCGAGACGATGGATGAGACCCGAAGGACCCCTGTTCAAGGTAGGCCGGTCGTGGACCGATCCGACAGCCTCCGACCCGCGTGCCTCACCGCGGCGCCCTCCCCCCGCGCGTGATCGAGGTCGGTGAGGATACTAGATTCCGGGGCGGCCCTCCGTCCTCCTGGAGCCACGGGCCACGCCGAGCCCGACGACGGGGCCGCGCCCCGAAAGGAGAGAGACATGCCCACGCGCGCACCCGTCGCCCCGGCCATCGTCGCCACGGCGGCCCTGGCCTTTCCCGCCTCGGCCCCCGCTCAGCAGACCCATCCCTTCGACGCCCACGATCTCTGGGCGATGGAACGGATCTCCGACCCCCAGGTGTCCCCCGACGGCGAGTGGGTGGTCTTCGGCCTGAGCACGTTGGACGAGGACGCCGACCGCCGCCGGTCGGACCTCTGGATCGTGGGCACCGACGGAAGCGGCCTGAAGCGCCTCACCACCCATTCCGCCGGCGAGTTCAATCCCCGGTGGGCGCCGGACGGATCGGCCGTGTACTTCCTGTCGACCCGTTCCGGCAGCTCCCAGGTGTGGCGCATCCCCGTGCGCGGCGGAGAGGCGCGAGCCGTCACCGACCTCCCCCTCGACGCGGGGAGCATGGCCGTCTCTCCGGACGGGAGCCGTCTGGCGGTGAGCATGGAGGTCTTTCCCGAATGCCCCGACCTGGCCTGCACGGTGGACCGCCTGGCCGAGGACGAAGCCCGGGCCTCCAGCGGGGTCCTCTACGACCGCCTCTTCATCCGGCACTGGGACACCTGGGAGGACGGGCGCCGCTCCCACGTCTTCACGCTTCCGGTCGACGGCGGTGCGGACCCGGTGGACATGATGCGGGAGATGGACGCGGAATGTCCTTCCGTTCCCTTCGGCGGGCCCGAGGAGTACACCTTCAGCCCCGACGGCACGGCCGTCGTCTTCACGGCCCGGGTGGCCCCCGAGACCGAGCCCTGGTCCACCGATTTCGACCTCTACATGGCCCACGCGAACGGAGAGGGATCCCCGACCCTGCTCACCGAGGAGAACCGGGCCTGGGACACGCAGCCCGTCTTCAGCCCCGACGGAACCACCCTCGCCTACCTCGCCATGGAGAGGCCCGGATTCGAGTCGGACCGGTTCCGGATCCTCGTGCGGCAGGGCCCCCGGGGGGCCGACCGGGTGCTCACGGGGGACTGGGACCGCTCCGTGAGCTCCATGACGTTCTCACCCGACGGGCGTACCCTTCTGGTCACGGCCCAGAACCTGGGCAACCACTCGCTCTTCGCCGTGGACGTCGCCTCCGGGGACGTGACCGAGCTCCTACACGAGGGAACCGTCCGGTCTCCGGCGTGGGGCGGGGCCGGAATCGTGTTCGGGATGGACCACCTGCGGTCCCCGGTGGAGCTCTACACGGCCCGGTCGGACGGCTCGGACATCCGCCCCATCACGGCGATGAACCGCGACCGGCTGGCCGCCGTCGAGCTCGGAGAGCCCGAGCAGATGACCTTCCGGGGAGCGGACGGGGACGACGTGTACGCCTGGCTGGTGAAGCCGGTGGACTTCGACCCCGCCCGACGCTACCCGGTGGCCTTCATCATCCACGGGGGGCCCCAGGGCTCCTCCAGCAACAACTTCCACTACCGCTGGAACCCCCAGATCTACGCCGCCGCCGGATACGCCACCTTGATGGTGGACTTCCACGGCTCCACCGGGTACGGCCAGGCCTTCACCGACGCCATCACCGGGGACTGGGGTGGGAAGCCCCTGGAGGACCTGCGGCTCGGACTCGCGGCGGCCCTCGAGCGCAACCCCTGGATGGACGGCTCGAGGGCCTGCGCCCTAGGGGCGTCCTACGGCGGGTTCATGATCAACTGGATCGCCGGGAACTGGCCCGACGGCTTCGACTGCCTGGTGAACCACGACGGGGTGTTCGACCAGCGGAGCATGTACTTCGGCACCGAGGAGCTCTGGTTTCCGGAGTGGGAGATGGGCGGGACCTACTGGGAGAGCCCCGATGGATTCGAGGAGTACAATCCGGCCCTGCACGTGGACCGGTGGCAGACTCCGATGTTGGTCATTCACGGCGGGATGGACTTCCGCGTGCCCCTCGAGCAAGGGATCGGGGCCTTCACGGCGCTCCAGCGGAAGGGGATCCCCAGCCGGTTCCTCTACTTCCCGGACGAGAACCACTGGGTGCTGAGCCCCGCCAACGGGATCCTGTGGCACGAGACGGTGCTGGCCTGGTTGGCCGAGTGGACGAGGGAGTAGACCCTCGCGGGCGCGCTCGTCGTCGGAGACGGTTCAGCGCCGGACCTGCGCCAGGAACCACTCGACGAGCTCCGCGTCGTTCACGATGGACCACGTGTGCGGCGACGCCCCCTCGGCGTATCCACTCCGTCGCCCGTGCGTCGTGACCAGGAACGCTCTGTCGTTGCCCAGAAGGCGCAGCTCGTTGACCAGCGCCGCCAGATCCAGCGAGTTCATCCCGTAGTAGCTCTTGCGGCGGTTCTCGATCCACCAGTCGACGTCGGGTTCGTGGTACGCCCGCACGGCGACGTCGCGAAGCTGGACGGCGTTGCCGCCCCCCGGCTCCCCGAACACGAACGGCGAGTACCGGACGTAGGCCTCGCGAGCCTCGTGGGGATCGCCGCCCAGGTGGGTCTCCAGGAGGTAGCGGACCCAACGACCCTCGTCCGCGGCCGAAGGATGGAAGCCGATCGTGGCTGCCCGGCGTTCCGCCCCCCAGAGCCGCACCATGTCCAGCGGGGCGTCGACGATCGCCACCGCGGTCGCCCGCAGACCATGGGGCGCGTCGTTCCGCGCCAGGAACTCCGCCAGTCGGAGTGCCCGCGTTCCACCCAGCGACAACCCCGCGAGGAAGACCGGCACGTCCCCGAGACCGTTCGCACGCAGGACACCAGCGATCCGGCGAGCCAGGTCGTCGACGTCCCGCTCCTCGAACAGGAAGTCCAGGGGGTTGCCCGTCGTGACGTGGAGGACGGCGACGTTCCGCCTCGAGGCCTGGGCTTCGAACCCGTTCGAGCCGCGCTCGAGCCCCCCGGACGGGAATCGGCGAGGATCGACGAACACGACGACGCCACGAGCGGAGCCCTCGGGGACGATCAGCGTGTGACCCCTCTCGGTGAGAGCCACCACCCGGTCCGGCCCGGCCCCGATCCGCAGGACCCCGGACACCGGCTCGTAGCTCTCCAGCACTTCCTGGGCGATCAGCGCCCGCCGGTCCGACCCCGCAAGGCCGGCCACGGTCACGAGCAGCAGGAAGATCCCGCGCGCCCCTCGCCACATTCCCCTCGTTCCTCCAGGCTCTCCGGCGATGGCCCCGACCGCTCCCCGGCTCACACCCGTCCGACCCGAGGACGGGGTCTCGGCGGGCGAGGCGGCACGAGGCCTTCGTGGGACCCTTCGCGTTCCGGGTCGCCGCCGAGCTCCATCCGCCGACGTGGCGGTCGCTGCCCGCCAACATGACCGGGCCGAGCGCTCCACGCGAGCCCGCCGCCGGACGTCGCTCCGGCACCCGTCCCGGAGGCCGGGGGCCTCCCCTTCCCCCCGGAGCGGCGGCGCCCCGCTCAGGCGCGTCCGCGAGGCCCTCCACGCCCGCGGTCGGCGTCCGGCCCGAGCCCCTCGGGGCCGCCCGTCCCGCTCCCGCGCGGACGCAGGGCACGGTGGGCCAGCAGGCCCGACGCCAACCCCAGGTACGCGATCGCCAGGCCGGCGGCCCAGGCTCCCGGGTGCTCCACCATCTGCTCGAAGCGGACGACCGCGGCGAACGGCAGCAGCCCGACGGCCATCGCCAGGGAACGAAAGCGACCCCGGGTCACGATCCCGTCGTAGGCCAGCGCCGCCACCAGCACGAGCGGGAGGTGCCGCAGATACGCGCCCCCATCGACCCCGACGTGTCCGAGGAAGCCGAGCGCGGCATAGGTGACGAAGACCAGCGAGAGAGCCCCGAAGCGCCGGACGCGGAGGACCACGAACCCGACCGCGAACAGGTCGGTCGGAGCCAGGATCGTCCCGCCCGGAAGCGCGGTCAGGAACCTGGCCAGCAGAAAGTTGTTGACCGCGAAGAGAGCGGCGCCCGCGCAGACCGGAATCCCGAAGCGCGCCGCCGTCGACGATCCATGAACCCCGGCCGCCATGGGGTCGCACCCTCCTCCGCTCAGAGACCCACGCGCACTCTCAGCTGAACGTCGCGCCCGGGGTTGAGGGCAAAGGCCTTGTAGCGACTGAGGAAGTCCCGGTACGACTCGTCCAGCAGGTTCCGCACCGACAGGTCGACGCGCACGTCGCGGCCGGCCCGCCGACCCTCGGCCCCCGCGCCGAAATGCAGCAGACCGTGGCCGTCCACCGGCGTGTCCAGGGGGTTCAGGTGCGTGGGCTCCATCACGATCTCGCCCTCCACCGTCGCGAAGGCCCGGTCGGCCCAAGCCGGCTCTCCCTGCACCTCGGCCGACAGCGTCACGCTGGCAGGCGGGATGAGGGGGAGCGGCTCGTCCCGCTCCTCGTTGGTGCCGCGCACCACCTCGCCCCGGACGCCGAGGGCGAGCCACGGCACGACCTCCGCCTCGAGCGACGCCTCGCCGCCCCACAACAGCGCGTCGGCCTGCTCGTACCGGTAGACCTGGTAGCCGTCGCGGGTCTCGCCGGTGGGCTGGATGAACAGGAAGTCTCGGAAGTCGTTCGCGAACGCCGCCACGTTCCCCCGCAGCCGGTCCGTCGCCCAGCGTAGTCCGACGTCGACGTTGATCGCCCGCTCCTCGTCGAGCGCCGGGTCGCCGATCTCGTAGCGCGCCTCACCCAGGCGGGGGCCCGACGCGAACAGCTCGAAGAGGCTGGGCGCGCGCCACGCCGACCCGACGTTTCCGCTGAGCGAGACGCCTTCGGTCAGGTCGTACGTCGCGCCGAGGCTCCCCGTGACGGCCCCGAAGGTCCGGGTGGGCCCGCCTTCCGTGTCGACCTGCTCGAGGTCCACCCTCGCCCCGCCGAGGAGCGTCAGCCGACCCCGCTCGAGACGCTCGAGCGCGAACACGCCCCCGGACGCCATGGACGCGTCGGGAACGAGGGGCACCACGCCGGCCCCCGTGCTGTTCTGGAGCTCGCCCGTCGCGCCCACCGTGCCCTCCACGCCCGGCGCCAGCGAGTGGTGCAGGAGCACCTCGCCGAGCCCGGTGTCGAGGAGCAGGTCGAAGATCTCGACCTCCACGAAGCGTCCTTCCCTCAGCGCCTCGGGGTCGTCCTCCAGCTCGACGAGGTGGTGACGCTGGCCCTGGAGCCTGGCCTCGAGGCGCAGGTCCCCCAGGGGGAAGTTCCCGACGACCTGGAGCCGGTCGTCGGACAGCTTGCGCTCCGGCCCCTCCTCCTCGGGCTCCTCGCCTCCTTCACCCTCGGGCGGGCCCCCCTCTTCCAGCAGCCGGAACTCGCCTCCGTAGCGGGCGTAGCGCGCGGTGACGCTTCCCCACTCGCCGCGTCGCGTCACGGCCGCCTCCCCGGTGAGCGCCTCGAAGCCGGTGTTCTCCAGCTCCCCGACGGGCGTGCGCAGCGCCTCGGCTCGGCGCCCCGTCACGGTGGCGCGCCACCCCCACGGACCGCCGGCGCCCTCCCCCTCGAGGGTGAGGTCGGTCTCCCGGTTGTTGCTCCGGGCCCCCAGCTCGACGCTCCCCCGGAAGATGCGCTCGTCCCCCGCCGCCTCGGGGAGCGACCGGGGCACCACGTTCACGACCCCCCCTACCGCGTCCGCGCCGTACAGGACCGTGGCCGGGCCCCGGACGACCTCGACCTTCTCCGCGAGGGCGGCGTCCACCGTGGGCCCGTCCTCGTCGCTCCACGAGTAGTCCTCCAGGCGCATGCCCTGCGACAGCACGAGCACCCTGGGACCGGTGAGGCCACGGATGACCGGCTTCCCGATCTCGAGACCCGTGCTGAGGTTCCGGATCCCGGGCAGCCGATCGACGGTGCGGGCGAGAGAGATGTCACGCGACCGGGCCAGCTCTTCCGTTCCGAGCGCCGAGGCCGCGAGCGGCGAGTGCCGGGGCGACAGGGTACCACGGGTGACCGTCACCGTGATGGGGTCGACCGAAAGGGGGGCACGCCGGAGCGTGAGCTCCAGGGGGCTTCCGGTCGGGACCGTGACGTCCACGGCACGGGACGCGAAGCCCGGCCTGGAGAGCTGGAGCGTGTAGCGTCCGCTCGGAATGTCGGAGACCCCGAAGGACCCGTCCGGACC
>JASFUL010000313.1:0-6721 GCA_050050315.1 Gemmatimonadota bacterium | reverse complement strand
CTGCTCTTCATCGCCGTGACGCAGGAGCGTCTGGACGACGACGGAATCGAGGTCGAGGTCGGCCAGCTCCGGGGCGCCGACGCCCGCAAGGCCCTCCTGATCGTCGGGGTCATGACCCTCCACTCCTTCGCCGAGGGCATGGGCGTCGGGGTCTCGTTCGGGGGCGAGGAGGGATTCGGGATCTTCGTCTCGGCCGCCATCGCCGTGCACAACATCCCGGAGGGGCTCGCCATCAGCCTGGTCCTCGTGCCCCGGGGCGTGTCCGTGGCGAAGGCCGGCTTCTGGAGCGTCTTCTCGAGCGTCCCCCAGCCCCTGATCGCCGTCCCGGCCTTCCTGCTCGTGTCGTGGTTCACGCCCTTCCTGCCCGTGGGCCTCGGGATGGCCGCGGGCGCGATGATCTGGATGGTGGTCTCGGAGCTGTTCCCCGACGCCTACGAGAACAGCCGGTCCGAAGCCGCCGCCACCGCCACCACGATCGCGGTCGTGGCCATGCTCATCCTCCAGTGGTTGCTGGACTAGAGGTGGCTCCGCTCACACCTCCCTGAGCGCGTTCGAGGGGTCCACCCGCGCCGCGCGGCGGGCCGGAATGAGGCTGGCGGCGACCACGATCACCAGGAGGAGGACCGTCACACCGACCAGCACACCCGGGTCCGTGGGCTCGACGCCGAAGAGGACGCTCTCGACGAGCCGCCCGCCCACGAGGGCGACGACCAGACCGGCCGCCGCCCCCCAGCCCGCCGGCCGGAGCCCCTGGGCCACCACGAGCCGGCCGATCTCCCGGGACCGGGCGCCGAGGGCCATGCGGATCCCGATCTCCCGCGTCCGCCGGGAGACCAGGTAGGCGACCACGCCGTAGAGCCCCACGGCGGCGAGCACCACCGCGAGCCCGGCGAAGAGGGCCACGAGGGTGAGGTAGAACCGGGTCGCCGCCGCCTGCTCCGCCACCGCCTCGTCGAGGGTCTCGACCCGGCGCATGGGCACGTTCGGATCCAGCGACGCCAGGACGTCCCGGGCCGCCGTCACGAGGCCCGTGGCGCCGGGGGCGCCCCGGACGTGTACGTCCAGGAAGTCCGGGCCGTACTGGGCCTGCGGCACGAAGATCTCGGGCACGGGATCGGCCCGGGGACCCCGGGAGCGCGCGTCCGACACCACGCCGACGATCTCCCACATGGGCTGGTTGTCACCCTCGTACTCGTCCAGGCCGAAGCCCACCGTGACGTGCACCCTCTTGCCCAGGGGATCCTCGTCCGGGAAGACGTGGCGGACGAAGGCCTCGTTGACCACCGCCACGGGAGGCGTCCCCGCCACGTCGGTGGCCTGGACCGGGCGGCCGCGGAGAAGCGGGATCCGGAGCGTCCGGAGGTACCCCGGGGTCACGGCGTCGAGGGACGCGTGCAGCTCCTGCCCCGGGGGCGGCTCGGGTCGGCCGTCGACGATCACCTGGCCCGTGGCCTGACCGTTGCCGAGGGGAGAGCCGAACGCGGACCCGACCGACTCGACGCCCGGGACGGCCGCCAGGCGCTCCTCCATGGTGCGGTAGAAGGCGGCCACCGTCCCGAGATCGCCGTACCGCGCCTCGGGGAGCACCACCTGGAATCGGACCACCTCACGGGTGTCGTATCCCAGGTCGACCGCGTAGAGCTCCTGGAAGCTCCGCAGCAGGAGCCCCGCGCCGACGAGCAGCACGAGCGAGAGTCCGACCTCGACCGCGAGCAGCACCGACCGGGAACGACCCTCCCGGCGGCTCGCGCCGCGCACTCCTCCCCCGCCGAGGCCTTCCACCACCGGGGAGCCGGCCACCTTGAGGGCGGGCCCCAGTCCGAAGAGGAGGGCCACGAGCACCGCCACGACCGCGGTGAAGCCCAGGACCGTCGCGTCGACCCCGGCGCCCTCGATGCGGGGGACGGTGCCCGCCGCGAGGCCCTTGAGCCCCGCCAGGCCGAACCTCGCGAGCATCAGCCCGGCCGCCGATCCGAGGAGCGCGAGGAGCAGGCTCTCCGTCAGCACCTGGCGGACGAGCCGGCCCCGGCCGGCCCCCAGGGCGGCCCGCACGGCGACCTCGTTCCGCCGGGCCGAGGCCCGCACCAGGAGAAGGTTCGCGACGTTGGCGCAGGCGATGAGGAGCACGAGGGCCACGGCCCCCAGCAGGATCCACAGCCCGGAGCGCACCCCGCCGACGACGTAGTCGGCCAGCCCCTCCGTCCGGAACCACTTGTCGAAGTTGCTGTCCGGGTAGGCCTCCGCCAGGGACGTGGCCAGCGCGTCGAGCTCGTCCTGGGCCCGGTCCGACGTGTCCGTGCCAGCCAGCCGGGCCACCGCCCGCAGCGTGTGGCACCCGCGCCCGCACCCCTCGCTCCCCGAGTTCCGGTCCCCGACCCACACGCGGGCGCCGGAGGGGAAGTCGAAGCCCGCGGGGGCGACCCCGACGATCTCGTAGCTCCGCTCGGAGATCTCGAGCGTGCTACCCACCACGTCCCGGCGCCCTCCGTACCGCTCCATCCAGAAGTCGTGGCCGATCACCGCCTCCCGGGGGGCGTCCGGCCCGACGTCGCCGGGCCCGAGATCCCGCCCGAGCACCGGGGACAGCCCGAACGTCCGGAGCAGAGCGCCGGTGGTACGCCCGCCGCTCACGACCTCCGGCCGGTCGCCCCCGGTGAGGGTGATCGAGGTCGTCCCGTAGCCCGTGATCGACTCCACGGACTCGAGCCCCCGGATGTCGTCGACGTCCGGCCGCGACATCCACCCTTGTCCGTCCGGCGTGTCGCCGTCGTGGGCCCACACCATGACGAGCCCGTCGGGCTCGGGATACGGGAGCGGCCGCAGCAAGACCGCGTCGACGGCACTGAAGATCGCCGCGTTCGCACCGATACCGAGCGCCAGGGTGAGGACGGCGACCAGGGTGAAGCCGGGCCGCCGGACCAGCGAGCGGACGGCGAACGAGAGGTCCTGCCGGAGGGTTTCCACGAACGAAGCTCCTGGGGGGGGTGTGGGGTGGGTGGGGTCGAACCACTCCTTCGCGGAGGAGGCGAGGAGGTCGACGGTGGTGCGCGCGAGAAGCGAGAGGACGGGCACGCGGCCGTGCGCCTCCGTCCGGTCCAGGCGATCGGTGAAGGCGGCTTCCATGGAGGAACCGAAGCGCCGCCGGAACCGGGGCGGGTACAGACGAAGGAGCGCCCGGACCGTGCCCACGGCCAGAGCACGAAGGGGCGGGCGGCGAACGCTCACGGGCCCGTGTCCGGCAGCAGGTCGACGCTCCGTGCCACCTCGAGCACCTCGCCGAGGCGGACGGCCTCGGCCCGGGCCACGCGCGCGCCCCGCCGGGTGAGGCGGTAGTACCGCCGGCGACGCCCGGGGTGGGAGCCGGGATCCTCGGGCGCGTCGGTCTCCTCGACCAGGCCCTCCTGCATGAGCCGGGCGAGCACCCGGTAGAGCGATCCGATCTCGGGACGGAGGCGACCGGCCGACTGCTCCTCGACGGCCTTCATGATGGCGTACCCATACAGGTCCTGCCGGGCCAGCACGAGCAACACGTGGAAGTCGAGCGCGCTCAGCGGCGTCGCGTCGTGGGTCGAATCGGTCGCCACGGCTCCTCCCTCCTCTTCCTGGATACCGCCGGTGTACATATATACTCAGTGCATGTATAGACGCGTCGGCAGCCCGAAAGGTTCCCCACCCCCGTGGGCCCGCCCGAGGGTCGGATTCCCGGGCCGCGTCGCGGGCGGGGGGCGGGAGTCCTTATCTTCCGCCCATGTCGCCACCCCCACCCCTCCGCTACCGTGAGCATCGCCCGCCGGACCCGCTCGCCCCCCTCGTCGAGTGCTTCTGGACGATCCGGGGGGTCGCGCGGCCCGGGAGGTCCCCGGCCCGGGTCCTCCCCGACGGCTGCTCGGACGTCCTCTTCGATCTCGGCGAAGGGACGCGGGTCGGGGGCGAGCCTCGCCCCCGACGCTACGTGGTCGGGACGATGACGCGCGCCATCCGGGTCACCCACCGGGGGCCGGTCGACCTGGTGGCCGTGCGCTTCCGTCCGGGAGGGGCCCGGGCCTTCATCGACGTCCCCGCCGGAGAGCTGGTCGACGACTGGGTGGACGCGGACGCGCTGTGGGGCCCGTTCGCCGCCGAGCTGTGGGAGCGCATGGCGGAGACGGGGTCCACCGGGAGGCGGGTACGCCTCCTCGAGGGCGCCCTGACGGCCCGGACGGGGGCGGCCCCGGACCACGTCGATCCGCTCGTCCTCAGGGCCGCCGCCCTCCTGGCAGGGGACGGTCACAGGAGTCCGCAGGCGCCGGAGGGTCCCAGGCGGGCCCCCGCGGTGGCCCGCGTGGCGGACCGCCTCGGCGTCTCGCGCCGGCACCTGGAGCGGCGCTTCCGGGGTGACGTGGGGCTCTCCCCCGCCCAGCTCCGGCGCGTCGGGCGCCTGCGCCGCGCGGCGGGGCTCATTGCCGGCTCGACGGACACCCTGGGCCAGGTGGCCGTCCGGGCCGGGTACCACGACCAGGCGCACATGGGGCGTGACTTCAGGGAGCTCGCGGGCGTCACGCCCGGAGGATACCGCCGGGAGCTGGGACGAGCGTGAGCTCGGCGGCGCGCACGGCCGCGGAGGCCTGCGACCCCATGGACCCGGCCGCGTCCAGGCCGGTCGCATCCGTACAAGACGGCGCGGGGCGCCCGCCTCCAAGCTTCCCACCCGTCCGCCCCTGCCGGAGCGTCCCGATGAGCCCGACCCGCAGATCGTCGTTCCGCCTCACCCCGTGGAAGGCGGCCGTCGTGGCCACGCCGCTGCTCGCGGCCCTCGCCGCATCCCCCTCAGACCGAGACTTCCCGACCATGAAGAAGCTCAGCCCCGTGATCGTCGTCGACGCCGTCGAGCCCTGCCTCCCGTTCTGGCGTGACCGGCTCGGCTTCGAGGTGACCGCGACCGTGCCCCACGAAGACGCCCTCGGTTTCGCGATCCTCGCGAAGGAGGGGGTGGAGATCATGTACCAGAGTCGGGCCAGCGCCGAGGCCGACATCGCCCACCTGGCCGAGGAGCTCTCCGGCCAGCGCACCGCGCTCTTCATCCAGGTCGCGGATCAGGAAGCGCTCGACGACGTCGAGCGCGCGCTGGAGGGAGCCGAGATCGTGGTCCCCCGGCGACGGACGTTCTACGGCATGGACGAGATCTTCGCCCGGGCGGACTGCGGGACGGTGGTGGGGTTCGCCGCGGCGGCGTCGGAGTAGCCCCCGGCGGCCGCCCGGATCACGGCGATCGCCCGCCGGACCTCCGCGTCAGCCGGCGGGCTCGACGTCGAGGAGAAAGGGGCCGGCCGAGAGGCCGCCGGGCACGTCCGGCGCGTCCTCGAGGGTACCTTCGCCCGCGGCGACCGCGCGGAAGGCCGGTCCCTTCCGGAGGGTCAGGCGGTACCCGTCGGCCGGGACCTCCACGCGGTCGTCCGAGGAGGCCGCGAGCCCGGCGAGGAGCTCGAGGAAGGCCCAGCGGGCGAACGGATCGTCGGGGGCCTGGACCGACCCTCCGTCGGCCGCGAGGGCCGCTCGCCCCGGGGCTTCCCGGTGCTCCAGCGTGGCCAGGTCCAGTACGTCGCCCGGCCCCAGCAGCCACAGGACCACACCCTTTCCCCCGTGGACCGCGCCCTCCCGGTCCGCGCGGCGGGCGTCGACCAGGAGGACGCCCGAGCGCCCCACGACCCGGGCCTGTCCGCCGTCCACCACCAGGGCCGTGTTTTCGTCGATCCCCAGCCCGATCCCTCCGCCTTCGCCCGCGAGCGTAGCCACCACGAGCCGCCCGACGCGGCCCCGGGCGAGGAAGTGCTGGTCGATGATCGGCCCGGCGTGGAATTCCATCCCCCGGCGGACCCACACTCCCTCGCCCTCCTCTTCCCCGCGGACGCCGTGGGCCAGCGCCGCCTCGCTCCCGCCGCCGGCGATCATGCGGCCGGGCATCATGGCGGCGCCCGCGCTCGAGCCCGCCACCACGGCCCCTTCGGCGTGGCGTCGCTGGAGCGTCCGATAGGCCGCCGTGGGCCGCCCCTCCGGCAGGAAGACGTCCACGATCCGGGACTGGTCGCCGCCCGTGAACCAGAAGCCCGAGCAGCGACCGATCCGATCGACCACCGCCGGATCGTCGGCCGCCTCCGGCCGGTCCTCCGTGACCAGCACCCCTTCCACGCCCGCCTCCCCCACCTCCTCCGCGAACCGCGACACGGCCGAGGCCATCGACTGCTCGGGGCGGGCGCCGGCCGTGGGCAGCACGCACAGGGGCCCTTCGCCGTCACGCCCCGCGACCACCGCGTCCCAGACGGCCTCGTTGTCGTCGTCCAGCGCGCCCCCGACGATCACGAGGCGCCCGCTCTCGTCGGCGCCGCGGGCCCCCGTCCCGGGGGCGACCTGCGCCGTCGCGGGCGACGGCGCCACGGCGCCCACGGCCAGGAGGATAGCCGCCAGGTGCCCGACGCCGGGGACGCGACCGTACATCCTCACCCTCCCGGTTCCCAGACGTTGTTCGAACGGTCGATGTCGGGGATCGCCCGATCCGGATCGACTTCGACCCTCAGGATCGTCCCCGCGTCCCGCGGGACCAGGACCTCGACCCGCTGGCGCCCCTCCAGCCAGCGGCGGACGGGCACGGTCAGGTCGTAGGTGCGGCGGTCCGTGTGGACCTGCACCTCCGCGGGCGCCACCGCCCACCCCCGGTCCTCGACCACGATCACGCGCCGGTCGTCGG
>JASFUL010000312.1:0-6723 GCA_050050315.1 Gemmatimonadota bacterium | reverse complement strand
AGGGCAACTCCCTGGACGGCCTGGCCTTCGCGCTCCTGGCCGACTTCCCGGACGCCGACCGGGAGGTCGAACCCGAAGACCGGGCGCTCCTCCAGCGCGTCGAGGACGGGGTGTCGCGCCTGAACGCGCGCTACGGGAGAGGTGCAGAGGGGGGGCCGTTCCTCCTCCTCCACCGGGGCCGGAGCTGGAACCCCCGGGAAGGGGTCTGGATGGGGTGGGAGCGGAAGCGAGGCAAGCTCGCCCAGCTCAACGACATGATCCTGACCGGGGAAGGCGCCCTGGAGGTCCGGGTGGGGTCGGTCGACCGGATCCGGGGGCGGCGCTACGTCATCACCCTAGACGCGGACACGTTCCTCCCCCAGGGCGCCGCGGCCCGTCTGATCGGCACGGCGGCCCATCCTCTCAATCGACCGAAGCTGGACCCCGACGGTCGCGTCCGCGCCGGCTACACGGTGCTCCAGCCCAGGGTCGAGACGACCCCCGGGAGCGCGGCGTCGACGCGGTTCGCCACCCTCTTCGAGGGAGAGAAGGGCCTGGACCTCTACTCCCGGGCGGTGAGCGACGTCTACCAGGACCTCTTCGGAGCCGGGATCTTCGCCGGCAAGGGCATCTACGACGTCGCGGCCTTCGAGCGCACCCTCCGGGGCCGGGTGCCCGAGGACGCCATCCTGAGCCACGACCTGTTCGAGGGAGAGCACGGCCGTGTCGGCTTCGTAAGCGACGTGGCGGTCTACGAGGATTTCCCGAGTCATCCGTTGACCTTCCTCCGCCGGCTGCACCGCTGGGTCCGGGGGGACTGGCAGATCGCCGGCTGGCTGCTCCCTTCCGTGCGGGCCGCCCACGGCGCGAGGATCCCCAACGCCATCGGCCCCCTGGGTCGCTGGAAGATCGTGGACAACCTCCGCCGCAGCCTGCTCATGCCCTCGCTGACGCTCCTGCTGGTGGCGGGATGGACGTGGCTCCCCGGGCCGGCGTGGTGGTGGACCGCGGCAGGCGCCGGCGTGCCCGCGGTGCCCCTTCTCCTGGGGGCGCTGGAGGGTGCGCGGACGCGCATGCGCGTGGCCGACCGCTCGATCCTCCTGACCGCCGCCCCGGCGCCCTTCGGGAGGAGCGTCGTGCGCTGGATCGTCGTCCTGGTGCTCCTGCCCTACCGGGCCGTGCTGGAGGTGGACGCGGTGACGCGCACCCTCGTTCGGGTCCTGGCCACGCGCCGCCATCTTCTCCAGTGGACCACGGCGGCCCACGTGGCGCGGCGCTTCGGCGCGGAGGGGGCGCCGAGCCCGTGGCGGGTGATGTGGATCGTCCCGACCCTCTCCCTCGGGCTCGGAGCCATCGTCACCATCCTCCGGCCGGAGGCATTCCCGGCCTCCGCTCCGCTGATACTCCTCTGGCTGGCTTCCCCGGCCCTGGCACGGGCCCTGGGACGGACCGGGAAGCGGGCCGCGCGCCCCCTGACGGAGGACGAGGTGCGACGCCTCCGAGCGCTGGCCCGGAGGACGTGGGGTTTCTTCGAGCGCTTCCTGGGACCCGAGCACCAATGGCTCCCCCCGGACCACTTCCAGGAGAGGCCGGCGACCGGGGCCGCCTATCGCTCCTCTCCCACCAACGTCGGCCTCGGTGTCCTGTCCGTGCTGGCAGCCTGGGACCTCGGCTACGTCACGCTCTCGCGCGCGGGTGCGACGCTCCACAGCGTCATGGACGCCATGGAGGCGTTGCCGCGATACCGCGGTCACTTCTTCAACTGGTACGACACCTGGCACGGGACCGTGCTCCCGCCCCGCTTCATCTCCACGGTCGACAGCGGGAACCTGGCCGCCGCCCTCATGGCCCTCGCCCGGGGTTGCCGCACCCTTCCGGACGAGCCCTCCCCGCGACCGGCCCTCGAAGCCCAGGGCCTGCTGGACGCCCTCGCCGTCGTCGACGAGTCGGCCCGGAGACTGGAAGCGCGGTCGGCCGTGGCCCTGACCCTCGGTCCCTTCCGGGAAAGGATCCGTGAGATCGACGGAGCGATCCGGAAGGGCCACGGCTCGGCCCGGGCGTGGGCTCGCACGATCGTGGCCCTGGACCGGGGCGCGCTGCCCGAGCTGGAGACGGCGGCGGTCGAGCTCGTGGAGCTGGGCACGAGGACCGGGAGGGTCGGGGCCGGAGCCGAGCTACGGACGACGCTGCAGCACCTCCGCAAGCAGAACGAGGGGCTGATCGAAACCCTCCGGGCCTTCACGCCGTGGCTCCTGCCGGACGACCCGGAGGGGACGTGGACGTCGCTGGAACCCGTGCTTCCCAGCCGCGTCACGCTGCGGTCCCTGCCCGACCTGCTGGACGGGGTCGTCGCGGGACTCGTCGGGGACGATCGGGCGGGAGTCGAGGACGAGCTCCGACAGGTCCAGTGGTACGCCCGGGCGCTCCGGGCCGAGCTCGAGGAGGTGGCGGACCGGGCCGAGTCCCTGCTGGAGGACATGGATTTCGGGTTCCTCTACGATCGGCAACGTCGGATCTTCCACGTCGGCTACGAGGTGGAGGCCGACCGTCCGACCCCGGCCCACTACGACCTGCTGGCCTCCGAAGCCCGCCTCGCCAGCTTCGTGGCGATCGCCAGGGGAGACGTGCCCCACGAGCACTGGCTCCACCTGGGCCGCCCCTTCGGCAGGGTAGGGGGGCAGGGGGTCCTGCTCTCCTGGAGCGGCACGCTCTTCGAGTTCCTGATGCCGGAGCTCCTTCTCCGCACCCCGGGGTCGTCGCTGCTGGACTTCGCGGACCGGGCCGCCGTGGACCGGCAGATCGCGTTCGGCAGGAAGCGGAGGGTGCCCTGGGGCGTCTCCGAGTCGTCGTACCACCACCTCGACCACCACGGGACGTACCAGTACCGGGCCTTCGGGGTGCCGGACCTGGCCCTGCGGCGGGACCAGGATCCCCGAGTGGTCGTCGCGCCGTACGCGTCCCTCCTGGCGATGCGGATCCGTCCGCGGGAGGTGGTCCACAACCTCGAGCGGATCGTGGAGCTCGACGGGCTCGGCCTCTACGGATGCTACGAGTCGCTCGACTTCTCGACTGGAGGCGGCGGCGGGACCCGACCCAGTGTGGTCCGGAGCTGGATGGCGCACCACCAGGCCATGTCGCTCCTCTCCCTCGCCAACTTCTTCACCGGGTCCCGCATGGTCCAGCGCTTCCACGACGATCCGCGCGTGAAGGCCGCCGAGCTCCTGCTCCACGAGCGGGTCCCCGGACGGGTGCCGGGTCGTCCCGCGGCGCTCCGGGCGCCGTCCCTCGAGCGGGGCGAGGTCCCTCCGCCCCTCCAGGCGTGGAAGCCGAGACCCGACGCATCGCTCCCGCAGGTCCAAGCCCTCTCCAACGGCCGCTGGACCACGGTCCTCACGGACCGGGGATCGAGCGGGACGCTCTACCGTGGTAGGGACGTCACCCGTTCGCGCTCCGATCCGGGCTGTACGTGCTCGGGCGTGTGGCTGTACCTGCAGGACCTGGACGACGGCACGCTCTGGTCGGCCACCGCCGCGCCCACGTACGTCCGGCCCGAGGTGGAGGAGGTCGTGTTCGCTCCCCACCGGGTCGACTTTCGCCGGACCGTCGACGAGATCACGTCCCGGCTGACGGTGTTCGTGGTGCCCACCGTCCCGGTCGAGGTGCGCCGCCTCCGGCTGACCAACCAGGGGCCGACCCCGCGCAGAGTCGGGGTGACGAGCTACGGCGAGGTGGTGCTGGCTCCCCACGCCGAGGACCGACGGCACCCGGCGTTCGTCAAGCTCTTCGTGGAGAGCGAGTTCCGGGGCGACGCGGCCACGTTGCTCTTCCACCGGCGTCCCGGCGCGAGGGGGGTCGAGCCCATGCACGCCGCGCACACCGTCCTCACGGGGGCCGGCGCCACCCTGGTCGGGTGGGAGACGGACCGTGGGCGCTTCCTGGGCCGGGCGGGCGTCGACGCCGCCCCGGCCGGCCTCGGCGCGGGCCCCCGGGGTCTGTCCGGGACGGTCGGGACGACCCTGGACCCGATCTACAGCCTGGGCTGCGAGGTCGAGCTGCCCCCGTACGGCCAGAGCACGCTGTCGTTCCTCACGTCCGCCGGACCGTCGGAGGGGCACGCGCTCTCCGCCATGGAGTCGCTGCGCTCGCCGGAGCGGGTCGACTGGGCGCTGGAGAAGGTCGCGGAGCGCGCTCGCCTGGCCCTGCACGCGACGGGCATGGACCCCGGGGACGCCCACCTCGTGCAGGAGCTCCTGACGGCGCTGCTGCTTCCGTATCACAACCTGCGCGGGCGGGCCGTGCGCCACCGCGTGGCCCCGCAACGGCAGCCGGAGCTGTGGCGCCACGGCGTGTCCGGGGACCTGCCCGTCGTGCTCCTCCGTGTGGCCGACGGAGACCACCTGGGGCGCGCCGAAGACGTCCTGCGCGTGCATGGGCGGCTCTTCCGCTCCAGGATCGAGTCGGACCTCGTCGTCCTCGACGAGAGCGCGGGAGGATACACCGATCCCGTCCGCAACTGGCTCCAGGGGGCGGTCCTGCGCTACCACGGGGGAGGGTGGCTGGGCCGGACCGGCGGCGTGCACCACGTCGCGGGGGCGACGCTCGGGGAGGCGGAGCGGGACACCCTCGAAGCCGTGGCGTCGGTCTACCTCGACACGGCCCGCGGTGATCTGGAGCGCCAGCTGGCGGGAGTCCTCGAGACTCCCGCCCGGCTCCCACCCCTGGTCCCCGGCGTGGGGCCCGCGCACGCGCCCGAGCCCACGCCTCCCCTGCCGCCCACCGGGGAGCTGCTGTTCGACAACGGCCACGGCGGGCTCACCGCGGACGGTCGGGAATACGTCGTTCGGGTGGACGGAGAGGGGGACGGCCACACACCGGCCCCGTGGTTGAACGTGATCGCGAACCCGCGGTTCGGCTTCACGGTCTCGGAGCGGGGAGCCGGATTCACCTGGGCCGGGAACAGCGGAGAGCACAGGCTGACGCCCTGGTCGAACGACCCGGTCCGCGACCGCCCGGGCGAAGCCCTCTACCTGCGGGACGAGGAGACGGCCGAGGTCTGGTCTCCGACGCCCGCGCCGGCCCCGGCGTCGGCCCCGTACGAGGCACGCCACGGGGCTGGCTACACGACCTTCCTGCACCACAGCCACGGGCTGGCCCAGCACCTCCAGCTCTTCGCGCCCCGGGACGCCCCGGTGAAGATCGTGCGTCTCCGCGTCTCGAACCTGTGGCGCCGGCCCCGGCGGATCACCGTGACGTCGTTCATCGAGTGGGTGCTCGGCAATCACCGTGACACCACCGCGCCGCACGTGGTCACCGAGCTGGCCGCCCAGGACTCCGCGATCCTGGCCCGGGAGACCTTCTCGAGCACCGGAGCCTCCCGGGTCGCGTTCCACGCCGCCAGCGCGCCTCTCCACGGCGCCACGGCCGACCGCATGGAGTTCCTGGCTGGACCCCGGGCCCTCCGCCTGCCGCCGGCGCTCGAGCGCGTGGGCCTCGGAGAGGCGTTCGGCGCCGCGTACGATCCGTGCTCCGCCCTGCAGCTCCACCTCGACATCCCCCCCGGCGAGGAGCGGACGGTGCACTTCCTCCTCGGCGAGGGCACGACCCGGGAGGAGGCCCTGGCGTGGATCCGGCGATTCCGCGACCCGGGGGCCGTCGAGGAGGCTTGGTCGGAGGTCCGGACGTGGTGGGAGGAGTTCCTCGGGCGGGTGCAGGTCCGGACGCCCGAGCCCGCGCTGGACGTCCTCCTGAACAGGTGGCTCCCGTACCAGGCGCTGACGTGCCGTCTCCACGCCCGCTCGGCGCTCTACCAGTCGAGTGGGGCGTTCGGCTTCCGGGACCAGCTCCAGGACGTGCTCTCCTTCCTGTTCCGGGAGCCCGCATTGGCCCGGGAACGCATTCTGGACGCGGCCGCCCACCAGTTCGAGGAGGGAGACGTTCTCCACTGGTGGCACCCGGAGACGGGGGCGGGCGTGCGCACGCGGTGTTCCGACGACCTCCTGTGGCTTCCCCGCGTCACGGCGGAGTATGTCGAGGCCACGGGGGATCATCCGGTGCTGGACGAAGCGGTGGCGTTCCTGCGCGCACCTCCCCTGGACGAGGGCGAGAGGGAGCGGTACGAAGCCTTCCCCCCGGGTCCGGCGAACGCCAGCCTGTACGAGCACTGCGTGCGGGCTCTGCGCCGGGGCGCCACGCGAGGTCGGCACGGTCTCCCCCTCATGGGGACGGGCGACTGGAACGACGGCATGGACCGGGTCGGCGAGGAGGGCCGGGGAGAGAGCGTCTGGCTCGCCTGGTTCCTGCTGGGCACCCTCCGGGCGTTCCGACCGCTGGCGGAGGACCGGGGGGACGACGCGACGCTGCGCCTCCTGGACGAGGAGGACGCACGCCTCCGCGAGGCGGTGGAGGCGCACGGGTGGGACGGAGGGTGGTATCGCCGCGGGTACTTCGACGACGGGGCGCCCCTGGGGACGGCGTCGGCGGACGAGTGCCGGATCGACTCCCTCACCCAGTCGTGGGCCGTGCTCTCGGGGGCCGCCCGCCCCGACCGGGCCCGGCGCGCCCTCGACGCGGTGCTCCGGGACCTCGTGAGGGAGCGGGAGCGCCTGATCCTGCTGTTGGCGCCCCCCTTCGACCGGACCGATCGGGAGCCCGGCTACATCAAGGCGTACCCGCCGGGCATCCGTGAGAACGGGGGCCAGTACACCCACGCGGCCATCTGGGCGGCCTGGGCCTTCACGCTCGTGG
>JASFUL010000311.1:0-6725 GCA_050050315.1 Gemmatimonadota bacterium | reverse complement strand
GACCGATCCGACCGAGGTGGCGGAGCTGGTAGGGCTGGCGGTCTAGGACGCGGGCGAGGCCGTGCCCGGAACGCGCCGCTCAGCCCATGGCCTCGCTCAACTCATGGCCTCGCTCAGTCCCCGGCCCTCCCTCACCTGATGGACCTCGCTCACCCCCCGGACCTCCCTCAGTCCCCGGTCTCCAGGCCCGGCCTCCCCCCGGCCTCGTTCATTTCCTCCGGCCTCGCTCACTCCCCCCGGCCTCGCTCACCCCGTGGCCTCGAGGGTCGCGCTCACCCCAGAGCCTCGAGGGCGGCGAAGAGCACGTGGTCGGGGATGTCGCGCTCACGCTTCCAACGGGCGGAGGCGGTCCAGCCGTCGGGCGAGGCTCCCGAGCGCTCGTTGTCGTCGAGGAGCGCCTCGACCTCGACCGGCGGGGGAGCGAGGGCCGGCGTCGTCCCCTGGGTCGCCCGCTCCCCGGCCTCCGGTGCCCTCCAGCCCTCCGGCGGCTCCCAGCGCCCCTCGTAGTGGGCGCCGCCCCGGGGATCGAAGAAGACCGGCCGTCCCTCGCCCCACCAGTCGACCTGCCAGCCCTCCTCGTGGACGAGCCGGTGGTGGTGACGGCACAGCAGCAGGCAGTTCGAGAGCGAGGTCTCGCCGCCGTCGGCCCAGTGCTTCACGTGATGCGCGTCGGTGAAGCGCAATCCACACCCCGGGAAGCGGCAGCCGCGGTCGCGGACCTCGAGGGCCCGGCGGAGGGCCGGGGGGATGGTCCGGGTGCGGCGGCCGACCGAGAGGGGCGACCGACCCTCGCCATGCGCGACCCGCACGAGGGCGGCGTCGCAGGACAGCCGCCTGGACGTTTCAGCTGACCATATGAAAGCGAGCGCTACGGTGGGTGGTCGCCCGGACTGGGAGGCGTCTACACTCGATGGTGACGAACCGTTGGGTGTGAGGCGCGCGCCCAACCCGGGAGACCACGATGTACTACGGAGGGATCGATGCACACCGAACGTACCTCACGGTCGCGATCACAGACAAGGAAGGCACGCTGCTCGAGGAGCACGGACGGGTCCCGATCGGGGACGGTGAGCCGATCCTCGAGGTGCTGGACGAGTTCCGGCCGCTCGAGGTGGCCGTAGAGACGTGTCCGTTCTGGCCGTGGATCTACGACGTGCTGGAGCCGACGGACATCGGCTTCCACCTGGCGCATGCCAGCGAGCTGGAGGCGATCGCGAACGCGGAGACGAAGACGGATTCGGTCGATGCGAGACTTCTGGCCCGGATGCTCGCAGCGAACCTGATTCCGGAGGTGTATCCGAAGCCGGCCTCCCAGCGGGAGATCGTACAGCTGGTGCGACATCGAGCGGCGCTGGTGACCGAGCGCACGAGGCTCGCCTGCCGGATTCACAGTCACCTGCACCAGCAGGGGCTGCATCTGAAGCGGGAGAAGCTGCTCGGGCAGGAGGGACGGCGCTGGCTGCGACAGGAGGCATGGCCGTGGCTGAGTGTCGAGCAGCGGGCCCTGGCGGAAACGCATCTGGAGCTGATCGACACGCTCGATCCCCAGATCAAGCAGCTCGACCAACGGATCGAGGCACGGAGCCTGGACCATGCGGGCGCTGTGGTCTTGCAGACCATTCCGGGAATCGGGCCCTACCGGAGCCTGCTCCTGGTCGGCGAGATCCTGCCGATCTCACGCTTCCCTTCGCCGAACCACCTCGTTTCCTACGCGGGACTGGCGCCGCGGACCCGGAGCTCGGGCGGGAAGACCCGGTACGGAAGCACCCCGCAGGGAGCCAATCGGTGGGTGCGAGGAGCCTTGGTGTCGGCGATCCCGAGCCACATGCGCTCGACGCCGGACAGCTCCCTGGGCACCTACTACGAACGCCAGAAAGAACGAATCGGGTGGCAGAAGGCCCGCGTGGCCTCTGCCCGCAAACTCTGTCGGGTCATCTACGCCATGCTCTCCACGGGGGAGGTATGGCGCGGGTGAGCCCGGCGCCCTTCCGGCGGAAAGGGGTGAGCTCGTCGCGTTTCATGCAGCTTCGACTGCCTTCACTCAGCTGACTGGGCCACCCCCCGCCTGAATCCATGATCATGAGGCGACGACCTCGGATAGGTGAATAGCCTGCCGGACAGGGCTGACAGGATCGCAACAGACGTCGGAATCATGTACCACGCGCGCCTCGGACCCAACGTCTCCCAACCCGGACCCTTCGACAGCCGCTGGTCAAACACGCTCGACCCGCGGCCCGTGGGGGTACGCATGCCGGAGATCACCTTGACGCGCTCGCTTTCATAGGTGAAACGCGCGTGCCGTCCTCGAGCTCCGACCAACCGCCTGCGGCGGTCGGTGCCCGGCCCGGCTCGCCGGTGGCGGCCAGCGTCGCCGGCTCCACGTGCAGCATCACCTGGTAGCGCTCGGCCCGCGTGCCGCTGACGGGAACGGCGTCGTCCACCTCGCCGTCGTCGGCGGCGCCGGCCCGCTCCTCACCTCCTCGCCCGAACCCCACCCCCAGCGCCCGCTCGGCCAGCAGCCCCACCGCGTCCGCCCGCCGCCGGGCCGCCTGCCGGCGGGACGCCTCCGCCGGAGGAGGTGCCGCGGCCCCCACCCTCCGACCTCCCGACTCCCGGCTCCCCGCCTCGCCCCGCTCCCTCTCGCCCCTCCGCTCCTCCCGGTACAGCGCGTCGCTGGCCGCCTCCACGGCCCGCATCAGCAGCGCCCCTACTTCCGCCGGCAGCCGCCCCTTCACCACGTACATCCCCTCGTCGTCGGGGAAGACCGAGAACCGGCGGCTCTGCCACCGCTCCCGCTCCCGTTCGGCCTCGTCCCGCCGGCTCCCCTTCTTCCACCCCCGGACGACCTGCTCCAGCTGTGAATCCGTCCATGGCAGAACGGGACAAATCACCGCCCACGGGCCCCCCGTGACAGCTCCGGTCTTCCCCCCCTCACTCCGTCCGCATGGCGTGCAACGGGTCGACCCGGGTCGCCCTGAGGGCGGGGATCCACGCGGCGCCGACGGCCGTGAGCGCCAGGATTCCCACGACCGACGCCAGCGTGACCGGGTCGGTCGGCTCCACGCCGAAGAGGAAGCTCCGCACCACGCGGCCAACGAGGAGGGCCACGACCCCTCCGGCGAGCACCCCCCCGGCCACCATCCCGATGGCCCTCAGCACCACACGGCTCCGGACCGACGCGGGGGTCTCGCCCAGCGCCATTCGGATCCCCATCTCCCGGGTCCGGCTGGCGACCAGGTAGGAGACGACCCCGTAGATCCCCACCGCGGCGAGGAGCAGGGCCGTGAGGGCGAAGCCGCCGAGGACCATCAGCACGAAGCGCCGGTCGGCCAGGGAGCGGGTGGTCCGCTCCTCCATGGAACGCACCACGAGCGGGACGTCGGGATCGAGCCGGTCCATCGTTTCGCGGACGATGGGCGCCGCGGTGCCCGCCTCGCCCGACCGGGTGCGGGTCAGCGTGACGAAGCCGAACCGGGTGCGGTAGGGACGCTGGTAGACGGGGAAGTAGTAGGCCGGGTCCACGTCCCCCGTGAGGTTCCGGTACTTCACGTCCCGGACGACGCCGACCACCTCCGCCCACTTCCGCTCGGACCAGTAGTTGTCCATCCCCCCGCCGGTCATGACCTTGCCGATGGGGTCCTCGCCGGGCCAGAGCCGCTGGCCCAGCGCCTCGCTGACCACGACCACGTGGGGAGCGGATGCGTCGTCCGCGTCGGTGAAGACACGCCCTCTCAGGATCTCGATTCCCAGCGTCTCGAAGTAGTCGGGAGAGACCGCCACGTAGGCGCCCGCCGGCTTCATCTCGTCGGGGTCGTGGTCCGTGTGGACCATGCCCGTGGCCAGGGATCCCTGGAGAGGCACGACGCTGGTGACGGCCGCCGCCTCGATCTCCGGGTCGCGCTCCAGCTCGTCGACGAGCCGGCGGTAGAAGTCGGCGTAGTCCTGCAGGTCCGGGTACCGCTGGCTCGACAGCGCCATCCCCACGCTCAGCACGCCGTCGGCGTCGAAGCCGGGATCGACCTCGAGGATTTCCGCGAAGCTGCGCACCAGGAGGCCTCCCCCGACCAGGAGGACCAGAGCCAGGGCCACCTCGGCGCCCACCAGCGTCCGCCACAGCGTCGAGCGCGCGCCGGCGTTCCCCCGGGATCCGGTCCGAAGCTCGGTCGAGATGTCCCGGCCCGAGAGGCGGACGGCCGGCACGAGCCCGCAGAGGAGCGTGGTGAGGACGCCCACCCCTATCGTGAACGCCACCACCGTGGGATGGATTCCGATCTCGTCGATGCGGGGGATGTAGAGCGCGCCGAACGTCCGGATCACGTGGACCAGCCCGGCGGCCAGGGCCAGGCCGACCGCGGCACCCACCACCGACAGCACGCCGCTCTCGGTGAGGAGGAGCCGGAGGAGACGGCCCCGCCCCGCCCCGAGGGACGAGCGCACCGCCAGCTCGCGGCTCCGACCCACGCCCCGGGCCAACAGCGTGGAGGCGAGGTTGGTCGAGGCCACGAGCAGGAGGAGGACGGCGGCCCCCATGAGCAGGTACAGCGCCCGCGGGGTGTCGCCGGCGATCTGCTCACGGAGCGGCGTCACGATGGCCCCCGTGATGTCGTAGTCGTCCTGCGGTAGCCCCTGGACCATCCGCAGCGAGATCCGATCCAGCTCCGAGTCGGCCGTGGTGGGCCGGACTCCGTCCTCGAGGCGGCCGACCACCCGGTTGTTGTGGGCGGTCCGGCTCGTCCCCTGGGGATTCACCTCCAGGGGGACCCAGATGTCCGTGTCGCCCGGGAAGTGGAAGCCCGTCCCGACCACCCCCACGACGACGGCGGGCCAACCGGCTACCTCCAGGGTCCGGCCCAGCACGTCGGGATCGGCCCCCAGCTCCTGCCGCCAGAAGCGCTCGCTCACGACGATGGACGGGGTGGCCCCCTCGACGTGCTCCTCGGGAGTCGTGAAGCGGCCCATCGCGACCTCGGGACGGAGGACCCGCCAGAACTCCTCGGACACGAGGGCCACGTTGGTGCGGACCGGCTCCGCCCCGCCCAGAACGGCGAAGGAGCCCCCTCCGAAGGCGGTCATTGCGTCGAACAGGTCGGAACGTTCCCGCCAGTCCCGGAAGTTGGGCCACGGCACCGGACCCGGCCGACCCCCTGGGCCGTCGTGCGCCTCGTCGATCCATACCAGCCGCCCGGGGTCCGGGTAGGGAAGGGGCTTCAGCAGCACGCCGTGGAGCACGGAGAAGATGGCCGAGTTGGCCCCGATCCCGAGCGCCAGGGTGACGACGGCCACGAGGGCGAACCCCGGGCTCCGTACGAGGCTCCTGATCGCGTATCGCACGTCCTGCATCCCCGCCTCCCATCCCATGGCTCGCTTGACCGCCCGGTCCCGCGACCGGGTCTCCGATTCGCACTCCCGGCGGATCCGCTCCGCGTCCCCGAAGAGCCGCCGGGCCTCTTCGCGGGCTTCCGCCTCCGACCACCCCTGGCCCACCAGCTCCTCGGTCCTCAGCGCCAGGTGGGCCTCCAGCTCACGCCGCACGTCCTCCTCGACGGGGAGGTCCCCGACCCTGGGCCGTTTCCCGTGAAGCGGACCGGGCGAACGGGTCATCGCGCGGGTTCCTCTCCGTAGAGCACGCGGGACATGGCCTCCACGTACGCCGCCCAGTCCCGGATCTCGCGCTCGAGCCGCGCCTCTCCTTCCGGCGTCAGCTCGTAGAGCTTCACCTGGCGTCCGGTGTCGGACGTGCCCCACTCGGCGGCGACGAGCCCTTTGCGCTCGAGCCGGCGGAGGGCGGGATAGAGCGCGCCCTCCTCCACCTGGAACGCGTCGGCCGTGGCCTCGCGCAGAACCTTCGAGACTGCGTACCCGTGGCGGGGGCCCCACTCGAGCGTCTTCAGTACGAGGACGTCGAGCGTGCCCTTGAGGAGCTCGAGGCTCATCGCGGATTCTCCTTCAAACACCCATGAATCATACCCATTGGACTATTATGGGTATGCGAAAGGTTGTAAAGGGGATCCGATCCGGTGCGGTTGCCCTCCTCGGGGGCGGCGGTCAACATGAGCTCCTCATCGTGCCTCCGACCCGCGAGCGGATGACGACCCTGCCGACCCCCACCGATGCCCCGCCGAGCGCCCGGGCGAACCGGAGCGCTCGACGCGTGGTGCTGGCCGCGTTCCTCGTGACGGTCGCGGCCTGTGGCCGCTCGGGGGACGCCACGCCCCGTCCTTCCGCCGACGGGTCGACCCGGGACCCGTCGTTCGAGGAGGTCCGCCTCGACCTCGGCTTCTCGACCTCCGACGCCCTGGCTCTCGACACGGACCGGGACGGGCGGCCCGAGATCGTGCTGGCCGGACCGGACCGGATCGTGGTGGTGGAGGTGGGGAGGGACGGCACACCCAGGGTGGTCGAGACCGCGCCGACCGGAGAGAACACGACCGGGCTGGCCGCGGGCGACCTCGACGGCGACGGCTGGATCGACCTGGTGGTGGCCAACCACGAGACCGACTTCGTGACGCTCCGCTTCGGGAGCCGGACCGGCTTCGCGGCCGGACGGATGGAGCGCGTGGTGGTGGGCGTCGACCCACACCCCCACGCCGTCCGGGTGGGCGATCTGGACGGGGACGGGACCCTGGACCTCGTGGTGGACGATCGGGGCGCCCGGGCGCTGAAGCGGTACGCCGGCCGGGGCGACGGCACGTTCGTGGAGTCCGAGCCCATCGACGTGGGGGGCG
>JASFUL010000310.1:0-6776 GCA_050050315.1 Gemmatimonadota bacterium | reverse complement strand
CGAACTGGTGCCGGAAGACCCGGAGCGCCCACCGGTCGAACGCGTCGTCCTCGAGGGCGGCGCGGACGCCCCGGGCGAAGAGTCCCTCCAGATCCCGCGCCAGGGCCGCGAAGGACGCCCCCGGGTCGCGACCCTCCGGGGCCGGCGGATCCTCTCCTCCGGAATCCTCCCTGCGCTCGGGCGCTCCGCGCATCCGGCCCTCGCCTGCGGCTACCGGAAGCGCCGGGGGGCCAGGAGCTCCGCCCCGGGGACCGGGTCGTGACCCGCCACGATGTGGGCCACCACCCGCCCGCTCTCGAAGGCGAAGGGCAGCCCACCCCCGCTGAACCCCCCGATCACCAGCTCGCCCGGCGACCCAGGAAGGGGACCGACCATGGGCAGGTAGTCGGCGGTCCACCCGAACACCCCGCTCCAGCGCTCCGTGACGCGGGGCTTGCCCAGGCGGGGGAAGGCCTGCTCGAACCACGCGAGCAGGTCGGCCTGCAGGTGGCGGTCGATCTCGGGCCGGGTCTTCGAGTAGGCCCGGTCCCACGCGTCGTGCCGCCAACCTCCGAGGTGGATCGTGCGCTCGTCGCGGGTCGATCGACGCCAGACGTTGAGCTTCCAGTGGGTCGAGAAGGAGCCGCCCGCCGGAAACGGCCTGGCGAGCTCGAGCGTGAGCCCCTGGCCCCGGATGGGGACGATCTCCTCCGCGAGCAGGCCGGAGAAGCGGCCGGAGTCGACGTGGGTGGCGTACACCACCATCTCGCTCCGGACCTCCCCGTCGGCGCAGTAGCAGCAGAACGATCCGTCCTCCCTACGGACCACGTCCTCCACCTCGACCCCCTCGACCATCCGGGCGCCCGCCTCCCGGGCCCCCGTTGCGAGACAGCGTGCCGCGGCCCCCGGGCGGAGCGCGCCCCCGGGGGACATCCGGAACCCTCCGGTGAAGCCCCGTCCCCCCAGGGCCTCCTCGAGCTCCGCGGCCGCGTGCCACGACACGTCGAAGCCCGCCCGCTCGAGGGCCAGGTAGGCGTCCTCGACCTCGTGGGCCGTGTGGGACTCCGCCAGCATCCAGCCCCCGGACAGGTCGACCTCGGCCTCGGCCGAACAGTCGAGCCGCGAGAGCGCCTCGCCCAGGCCGCGCACGGAGCGGGCCGCGAAGTCCCACACCCGGCGGGCTGCGTCGGCGCCCCGGTCGTGGGCCGTCTCGTGGTAGGGCTGGCGCAGGGGCGGGCTGAGGACGCCCACGGCGGCTCCCGTGGCGCCGCCCCCCACCTGCCCTCTCTCGAGGAGCGCCGCGTCGACCCCGAGCCGGGCCAGGTGCCAGAGCGCGGAGGCTCCGGCGATGCCTCCCCCGATGACCACGACGTCGACACGGTCCGGAAGCCCCTCGCCCGGACCGACCGCCTCCACCGGCGCCGGCCCGCCGGGCCCGTCCCCCCGGCGCGTCACGGGACCTCCCGGTCGGAGACGCCACGCACGGGTCTCCCGGCGAGCTCACCGGTCTGCTCGCCGTCACGGAGGGTCACGACTCCGTTCACGACGACGTGGGGGATGCCGCGGGGATAGGTGTGGGGCCGGCTGAAGGTGGCCCCGTCGGCCACGGTGGTCGGGTCGAAGGCGACCAGGTCCGCGTACGCCCCGGGGCGGACCACCCCCCGATCCCGCAGGCGCAGCTTGGTCGCCGGCATCACGGTCACTTTGTGCACCGCCTCCTCCAGGGTCAGGACCCCCTCGTCGCGGACGTAGTGGCCCAGCAGTCGGGGGAACGTGCCGTACGAGCGGGGGTGGGGAGAGCTCCCCGACAGGGGCCCGTACGGCGCGAACGAGCCTCCGTCCGAGCACACCATGCCGAGGGGATGGGCCAGGATGCGAGCCGTGTTCTCCTCGCTCATCCCGTACCCGATCATCCCCGCCCCGCCGCCGTCGACCATGAGGTCGAGGGCGAGATCGAGGGGATCGAGCCCGCGCTCCCGGGCCGCCTCGCCGAGCTTGCGGCCCACGACCCAGTCGAGCTCGTCGGCTCCCACGCTGGTGATCTGCACCGAGTCCCACGTGCCCAGGAGCGCCACCTTGTCCCGGGCGTAGGACAGGATGGCCTCGCGATCGCCCGGGTCGGCGAGCCGGTCCGCGAAGGCCACGTCCCCGCCCGCCCGACTCCAGGTGGGGAAGAGGTTGGAGAGCCCCGTGGAGTACGCCACGTAGGGGTAGCGGTCGAAGTGCACGTCGACGCCGGGCTCGTCGCCCCTCCCCCGGCGCGCCTCTTCGAGGAGGTGGAGCACCACGTCGGCCTTCCAGTAGTTCCGCCGTCCCTGGGCCTTCAGGTGGGACACCTGGACGGGCACCCCCGCCATGCGTCCGACGTGGAGCGCCTCCTCCACGGCGGCGAGGAGCTGGTCGTCTTCGTTCCGCATGTGGGACGCGTACGGGTATCCGGTGCCCGCCAGCTCCGACGCGAGGGCGATCAGCTCGTCGACCGGGGCGAACGAGCCGGGCGTGTACTCGAGCCCGGTCGAGAAGCCCACGGCTCCCTGGTCCAACGCCTCCCGGACGAGCGTCCGCATCTCCCTCAGCTCCGCCGCGGTGGCGGGACGGTCCTCGCCGCCGACCACGGTGCCCCGCACCGTCCCGTGCCCGACCATGCTGGCGAGGTTCACGGCCGGCCTCGCACGGCCCAGCGCACGGAAGAAGCCGGCCAGGTCGTGGAAGTCCAGCTCCACGCCGTATCGCTCGCGGTACGACTCGGCCCGACGCCGGGCGACCTCCTCGGACCACGGCCCGATGGAGCTCCCGTCCTGGCCCACCACCTCGAGGGTGATCCCCTGGCGCACCCGGCTCTCCGCCCGCGGCTCGACGAGGAGGGAGAGGTCGGCGTGGGAGTGGATGTCGATGAGACCGGGCGCGAGGGCCAGGCCCGAGAGGTCGATCTCCTCCCCGCCGTCCCGGGCGACGCGCCCGACCTCGGCGATCCGGTCTCCCACCACGGCGACGTCGGCCTCCCGACCGGGAGCGCCGGTGCCATCGAAGACGACCGCCCCGCGGAGGACGAGGTCGGCCCGCTCCCCGGGGAGGAGCCGCGGCACACGCCCCGACGACAGCAGGGACAGACGGGCGAGGGCGTCGGAGGGCGAGACCACGCCCGCCACCGCGAGCACCGAGCCTCCCCACAGGAAGCCCCTTCGCTCGATCATCCTACATCCCCCCGGAGCGTCGCACCCGCCCGGGCTCGAGGCCTCCGGCGTGGAGCACCTTGGCCTGCAGGCGGGCGCCCTCCTCGTCGCAGAAACCGGCCACCCGACGCAGCCGGTCGCGGACCTCACCGTAGCTCGCCACGGGGAAGTCGTCTCCTTCCACACTCGAGAGCGCACCCTCGAGGGAGTCCATCTCGCGCAGGCACTTCTCGGCGGCCCGGCGCAGTCGGTTCAGGGCCCGGCGGGCCTCGGACTCGGCGGATGTCATCGTCGTTCGTTCCCTCCACGTCTCCCGGCCGGCCGGCGCCGACCGGACCCGTTCGCGGATCAGAGGACTCCAAGCACCCCGAGCACGGCCCTCAGGCCCAGCCCCACCCCCACCAGGACGACCAGACCCCCGAGGGCGTTGGACACCGACCCGTTCACCCGTGCGCCCATCCACCGGCGATCGTTCACCGCCAGCAGCAGGAAGACGGCCACGGCCGGCAGCAGCACCCCGTTCATGACCTGCGCGAACACGATGGCCGGGACGGGGCGGAGCCCGACCAGGGCGAGCACGACTCCGATCAGGAGCACCCCACCCCACACCACCCGGATCCGCCCCGCCCGCAGATCCGGGCTCCACCCCAGCGCCCCGGCGGTGGCCCAGGCGGCGGCCAGCGGCGCGGTGATGGCGGACGTCATCCCTGCGGCGAAGAGGCCCGTGGCGAAGAAGACGCTGGCCCAGCCGCCGAGGAGGGGCTCGAGCTGCCGGGCCATGTCGGCCGCGCTCTCCACCGTCCCGCCCCCCTCGAGGAAGATGGTCCCGGCGCTCGTCACGACGATCGCCATGCTCACGATCCCGCCCAGGCCGATGGAGAGCACCAGGTCCCGGCGCGCGGGTCCGAGACCCGCCTCGCCCCGCCACTTCTCTCGCACGGCGGACGCGTGGAGGAAGAGGTTGTACGGCACCACGGTGGTTCCCACGAGCGCGAGGGCCAGGAGCATCGAGCCGTCGGGCAACGACGGGACGACGAGCCCCGGCAGGAGCCCGTCGACGCGCGGCAGCACCCGAACCGCCGTCCCCACGAACGCCACCGACATGAGGGCCACCATCCCCACCATGACACGCTCCACGAGCCGGTAGCTCCCGGACCACAGGAGGGCGCAGGCGAGGACGCCGATCACGAGCGCCCACAGGCGGGGATCGCCCCCGAGGATCCCCGACAGACCCAGCGAGCCTCCCAGCAGGTTCCCCGTCTCGTACGCCGCGTTGCCCACGGCCACGGCTCCCACCACCAGGAAGACCGACAGGCCCCGGGCGAGGGGACCCTCGAACCGGCGGCGCACCGCCTCTCCCAGGCCCCGATCGGTGACGAGGCCGAGGCGCGCCGCCATCTCCTGGAGCACCATCGTGGCGAGCACGCCGAAGAGGAGGGCCCACAGGAGCGTCGCGCCGAAGCCCGCGCCGGCCAGCGTGGCGGTGGTGACGGTGCCCGGACCGATGAACGCCGCCGCCACCAGCCAGCCCGGCCCCCCTCTCCCCCCCGATCCCGGACGGCCCCGCCCACCGTCGGCCACGGCGGGGGCCGCGCCCTCGCTCCGGGTGCCCGTCTGGCCTGACATCGGGTTACCTTTTCCGCTGGGAGTCGTCTGAGCCGAAGGGCCGGACCGCGCGGAGCCGTCCCCGTCGGAGGAAAGTAGGGGACCGCCTCGCCGCCCGTCCACCGACCCGGGAGCCCGGCTCATCCGAGCGATCCCCGGTGTAGGATCACGCCTCGGTCGACCACCCATCGCACGATCGGACTCCCATGGCAGGTGATGAACGAGCGTAGCCGTGCCGCCGCCGCGTGTCTCGCCGCCGCCCTCGCGGCGACCGCGTGCGAGGTACCGACCGAGCTTCCCCTCTGGGACACGGAGTGGGACGTCGTGGTGGTCTCGGACACGGTGTCCACAGCCGAGCTCGTCCCGGAGGGCGTGCGGGTCTCGGAGCAGGGGTTCGTGGTCGACTCGTTCGACACCGAGGGCCAGGTGCGGCTGGGCGACGTGTGCGAGCTCTGCACCTGTTTCGACGGCCCCATCCCGCCCGTGGAGATCGCGCCCCACGACTGGCCGGTCGAGCTCCCGCCCGGCGTGCGGAGCGCGAACATCGTCCGCGGCACCGCCCGCGTCGTGATCCACAACGAGGTGGGCTTCGACGTGCTGGACGACGGCGCGGGCAACCACGGCTTCCTCGAGGTGGCCCTCACGGACTCGTGGACCGACGAGGTGCTCGAGACGCTCCGCGTCGAGGAGCCCTTCCCTCCGGGCGACTCGCTCCTCATCGCCTTCGACCTCCCGGCGGTGGAACTCTCTTCGAGGATCGTCGCCCGGGTGCGGGGAAGGACGCCGGGGACGGGCTGCGACTCGGTGCCCCTCACCCCCGAGAGCGGCTTCCGTACCACCGTGTCCCTCCAGGACGTCGTCGCGGACACGGTGGAGGTGTTCCTGACGGACGCGGACCTGGCCCTCCCGACGCGCGACTGGGCGCTCCCGGAATGGCTGCGCGACCGGCTCCGTCCGGGGGACGCCGAGGCGATCCTCGACGTCCGCATCGAGAGCTCGGTCCCGGCCGCCTTCGAGCTCGACCTCTCGGCCGCCGGGAGCGCCCCGGACCTCTTCACGGGGACCGCGGCCCTGTACACGCCGCTCCTGTTGCCGGCCGGCGGGACCGATCCGGTCACCGTCCACGAGGCGTACCTGGTCGACCTCCGGCCGCTGGCGGACGCCGAACGGCTCTGGGTGGCCGGTCGGACCACGGTCGACGGGAGCCGCCTGGTGGCGCTGGGGGGTGGTGAGGCGGTGGCGTACCGCGTCCGGCTCCTGGCCACGCTCCCGACCCGGTGAGCGTCTTCGGACGGGCCGTCGGGGTCGGCGCTCTCCTCCTCGCCGGGGCGGCGGGGGCGGGCTGCGGGGACGCGGCCGCCCCCACGGCGCCCACGGAAGGAGACCCGGCGACCGTGCGGGAGCTCGAGCCCGTCGGGGGCGTGGACCAGCGGATCCTCGCGGGTCGTCGCTCGCCCGAACCCTTCCGGGTGCGCGCGCTCGACGCCCGGGGCGCGCCCGTGCGGGGGGCCGTGGTGTCGTTCCGGCTCGAGGGTGACGCGACGGCCCTCCTGAGCCAGCCCCGGGCGCTGGCGGACTCGTCGGGCGTCGCGGGGACGTTCCTCCTGGAGCCCCGCAGCGGCGCCGCGGTCCTCACCGCGTCCAGCGGCGCGGCCCGCGCGACGTTCGACATCGCGGTGGAGCGGGCGCCGGGCGAGCTCCGGTTCGAGGAGGGGACCGGAGCGTCGGGCCTGCCCGGCCATCCCCACCCCGACTCGATCGTGCGCGTCCGCGTCCTCGACACCGAGGGGCGGCCCATGGCCGGGGTGGAGGTCTGGTTCGCGGGCCCCCGCGTGCTCTCTACCTTCCGGGACACCACGAACGCCGAAGGCGTGGCCTCGACGGTCGTCCGCCAGTCGACGCTCCGGGCGGGTGAAGGACGGGTGTACGCCTTCCTCCTGGACTTCCCCGAGCTCACGACGTCGACCCGCCGCCCGGTGGTCGCGGCCGCCCGGAGGGTCGTGCTCGTGTCGGTGGACG
>JASFUL010000309.1:0-6782 GCA_050050315.1 Gemmatimonadota bacterium | reverse complement strand
TCATCTACGACGTGGAGGTCACGGGGGGGTAGGCGCCGGGGACGGCGCACGCGTGCCCGGGGAGGCCGCCCCGGGTGCGGCCCTGAAGCCCTCCGTGCCCTCCGCCCCGGCGGCCACGGGGCCGTGGAAGAGCGCGGAGTTGAAGAGCACCCTGAAGGTTCCCCACGGCTGCCCCCGCCACTGGGGCCGGAAGCCCAGGAGCACGACCCGACCGTCTCCGTAGCGGGCGTCCACGGCCGCGGCCCGGCCGTGGAGGTGCTCCTCCCCGAGGAGGTAGCCGGACAGGAGGGGCGAGCCGGCCTCGCTCCACCGGGCCGGGACCGCTCCCCGGAAGCCCTCCGCGGTCGTGAAGACGGGACTCCGGTCGAAGAAGACCGGCGCACGCTCGGGCATACCGGCCATCAGGGGGTGGGACGGGTCGGTCCGGACCTCGAGGATCGAGCCGCTGACGAAGAAGGTGTCACGATCGAGGCCCGCCGTGGCGTCCTGCACGGGCAGGTGCAGCGCCTCGATGCAGAGGGCGCTCGACCCGTTCATGCACACGAGGGTGCCGCCGGCCCGCACGAACGCGTCGAGCTCCCGCACGCCCGCCTCCCCCAGGCCTCCCGTGTACCTCGGCGGGACCGTCCCGGGCGCGTAGCCCTCCCGCAGGGACGCCGACCTCTCGGAGGGGAGAACGATCACGTCGTATCGGTCCCGCAGGTCGCCCGCCCGGACGTCGGCGTCGCGCAGGCCGGTGAAGCGGAAGCCGTGACGCTCGAGGAGCCACCGCGTCCACCCTTCGTCCATGCTGGGGCGCCACGGCCGGTACAGTCCCAGACGCGGTCGGGGCACCTCCACGCCGGTGACGGGACCGCGGGCGGCCCGCAGCGCGAAGTCCCGCACCATGCGGTCGACCGCGTCGCCGCCGAGCCCCGTCACCACCCATCGCCCGTCCTCGCCGCTCCACCGCACGGTGGCGCCGGCGTCCCAGGCGGCGTTCAGGGCCCGGAAGCTGTTGTTCTGCGCCGGATCGAGGTGCAGCCCGCCGCCGCTTCCGGTGACCCGCCCCTGCGGGGGTCGGATGGCGGCGGCGACGGGGTGGTCGTCGAACCCGACGCCGGGGGCCACGTCGAAGGGCGACGCGTCGGCCAGGTCGGCGTCCCACGGCACGGGGTCGACCCGGAGCGGCCGAAGAGCGCCGCGGACGTCGTCGTCGAGGGGCTGCGTGGCTTCGACCACGCGCACGCCCATCTGGAGCGGAAGGGTCCAGCCCGCGGCGTCGTAGGGCTGCTCCGGAGGGCCCTCCGGGTACTCGCGAAGGTCGGGGTACCGCTGGACCGCGAGCAGCTGCCGCGCCAGCTCGGCGAAGGGCTGGTCCATGAGGACGACCCACGTTCCGGCGGCGTAGCGTATCCCGTCCAGCGTCGCCTCCGACGTCAGCTCACTCACCTCGATCCCGTTGTAGGCCAGGCGTCGGAGCATCTCCACCGCCGCCACGGGATCGCGCTGTTCCCGGGGGACGAGATATGCGTAGGGCGGGCCGGCGCGGTAGCGCTCCACGGCGTCGCGGCCGGACTGGTAGCGGTTGTAGAGAAGGTCTTCACGGTACTTCGCCGCGTAGTCGAGCACGGCCAGGGAGGCGATGCGCATGTACTCCACCGCGTCCCCGAGGCGCCACCAGCCTCCGGTCCACGGGCTGTTGTAGAGCGTCCCGGGGCGGAGGTCCCGGGCGTCGGGCGGGAAGTCGTTCACCGTGTAGAAGTGGGGGGTCGCGTAGCGGTAGAGCGCCGTCTCGGTCCAGAACGCCGCCTGGTTCTGGAGCATGGGCATGTAGTCGACGTAGCCGGGGTACCACGCGTCGAATCCCGTGCCCATGTGGGTCGATCCCGGCAGACCCCGCGTCTCGAGCATCTGGGCGATGGCCATGCCGATCGTGTTGACCTCGCGGGACACCAGGGGCGGGGCCCGGGAGGCGATGGGTTCGGCGAAGGGGGGCAGCCAGATCCGGGTGGGGAAGGGTGCGGTCTGGTGGTGGACGTAGATGATCTGGGGCTCCCAGTGGCGCCACGTCCGCGCCAGGACGCGGGACTCGATCATGTCGAGCATGTACGCGTCCCGGTTGTTGTCGTGGCCGATGTACTTCTGGTACAGCCGTGGCAGGGGGGACACCTCGTACGGGGTGCCGAGGTTGCCGGCGTACCAGTCGGCCACGAGGGTCTGGCCGTCGGGATTGAGCGACGGCCAGAGGGCCAGGATCACCCCCTCCCGGATGGCTCGGATCCGCGGCTCTTCGCTGACGGCGAGCTCGTACGCGAGGGCCATCGTGTGCTGGGCTCCGGCCACCTCGGAGGCGTGGAGGCCGCCCGAGATGTCCACGATCGCCCGCCCTTCCCTGGCGAGCTCCCGGGCCTGCTCGTCGGTCAGCCCCCGTGGGTCGGCCAGGCGGCGCGCGACCTCCCGGTGACGATCGAGGGCGGCGAGGTTCGCCTCGGACGAGATCAGCGCGAGGTACCAGTCGCGCCCGAACGACGTCCGGCCGACCCGTACGAGCCGCACCCGGTCGCTGGCCTCGTCCAGGCGCCGGAACCACTCGATCGACTGCTCGTACGTCGCCAGATGGAAGTCGGCCCCGGGCTCGAAGCCCAGCACCGACGACGGCGAGGGGACGGTCTGACCTCCGACGGGCGAGGGCGCGGTCACCAGAAGGACCGCGGCCAGCGCGGTGCCGAAGGTCGGGAAGGTCCGGGAACGTCCCATGGGGTGCCCTTCGGGTGGAGTCACGGTTCGAACGACGTGGAGCCCGAGCCCTGGTAGGCGTACCGGAAGGTCATGCAGCCGGCTGCGGCGCCCGGGCAGTAGTAGGCCAGGATCTCCAGCTTCGCGTACCTTCCGTCGGCCGTCCGCACGGCGTACGTCCGTGGTCGGGGCGTCAGGAGGTGGCTCGTGAAGGAGTAGTCGTACCAGTCCTCGCTGGCGGCGTTGACGCTGTCCCTCGCGGTCGCCACGTAGCCTTCGGCAGGGACCGCCCTCACCGAGTCGAACGGGACGGTCCCCAGATCGGCGATCCCGCCGCGGCCGGCGAAGCCGTCCCCCCCGTTGGCGATGACGCGGTTGCGCTGGAAGGCCAGGTCCCACTCCTGGGGGCCCGGCTCGTCCACCACCGAGTTCCGTGAGAAGTCGAAGTACCGCCAGGCGTCGGCCTCCCTCGCGTCCACCGTATAGACCGTCGGACGGACCAGGGCGTCGCCCACCTCCGCCGGGCGCGCCGGCGTGGGTGCGTAGGACGGAGGCTCCTCCCGGCGGAGCGTGGAGGAGACCAGTAGCACGGTGACCGCCACGAGGGCCGTGACGGTCACGACCAGGAACAGCCGGCCCGACTCCCTGTCGGGGCCTTCGGTGGAGGTGGTCAGCGTCGCGAAGGGTTCGGATCACGGGTGCCGGTCGGAACCCGGGCCCGACCGGTCGGTGGTCCGGGCACGTTACGCCACCGGAACGGGCGGGACCAGACCGGTCGAGGCCGGCCCGGGGCGTCCCCGGCGTCCGGGAGCCCGAAGGTGCGAGACTCGCGACCCGGGTGGTGGGAGGCCCCGGGGAGCCGCTCTTCAGTCGACCTCGATCTCCCGCCGGATGGACGAGACGAGCCCAGGGTGTGCTTTGCCGAGGTAGCCGCCGATCACGGCCGCGGCCAGCACGTTGGCCACGGTCACCTGGGGCCACGTGGCCACTCCGCCGATCTCGGCGGCCAGCATCCCGACCGCCACGATGCTCAGGAAGAAGCCCAGGAGGAAGGCCAGGAGGACGGCGAACCAGATCGCGTGCTGGTGCTCCAGTTGCTCGACGAGCCAGGACGCGGCGACGCCCACGGCCAGGGAGAGGAGCACGTGGAGCCCGTTCGCCGCGAGGATCGGCCCTTCCACTCCCCCGGGTCCCGGCCCCTCCGCCCCGATGGCGCGCCCCAGGAGGAGCGCCGTGTGGAAGGGGGACTGGCCCACCACCATGTTCGCCACCGCGAAGAAGACGGCTACGACGGCGTAGGCGAGCGCTCCGGCGATCATCCCGGAGACCCAGGTCTGATATCGCATCGTCCACCTCCTCGAGCGGGCAACCCGGAGCGGCAATCACCCGAACCAATGGGGCCGGACGGGCACTCCCGCCATGGGGAAAGACCCGCGACCTTCCGTGGTGGAAATCCTCGGCTACCCCCGGCCCCTCTGCGGGAGCGCCGACCACCCTCGCCCGACGGCACCCGACCCGACCGGCGAACCCGACACAGGAGACACGGTTGATGCGATCCACCGGCCCCCGACCCCCGAGCCTGGCCCTCTGCGCCGCCATCCTCGCCCTCGCGGCCTCGCCGCCACCGCTCCACGCCCAGCACGGCGCCCACTCACCGTACGCCGGATCGGGATCGGAAGAGGTGCAGACGCTGACGCCCCAGGAGGTCGCCGGTCTCCTGGAGGGCGAGGGCATGGGCCTGGCACGGCCCGCCGAGCTGAACGGGTATCCCGGCCCGAGGCACGTGCTCGACCTGGCCGACTCGCTCCGCCTGAGCGACGAGCAGCGCCGCCTCACGCAGGAGACGTTCGATGCCATGCAGGAGCGCGCGGCGGAGCTGGGACGGCGCATCGTCGACGAGGAGAAGGCCCTGGATGCCGGCTTCGCCGCGGCGGCGGACGCGGCCGCGCTCGAGGCACGGGTGCGCGAGGTGGGCCGCCTCCGCGCCGAGCTCCGCTGGACCCACCTGGCGGCCCACCTGCGCATGGTGGAGATCCTCTCCGTGCACCAGCGTCACGAGTACGATCGGCTCCGGGGGTACGGCGGACACACGCACGGGTGAGGGCGGCTCCCCCGAGACCGTCGGCCTTCCGCGCCTGGAGGGTCGCGGGTTAGTCTTGCGGCTTCGGGCCTCGCGCGGCGGTGCGCGGACGATCCGCCACGGTCGTCCCCGCGCGACCCACGTGCCCGACCGGGGCCGCGCGCCCGCCGACGGACCCCCACGGAACGAACCCCCCAAGGAACGGAGAACGACGTGAGCGCCGGGACCGGACTGCTGCGGTCTCTGGGCCTGCACCGGAGGACGCTCCGGAGCTGGGCCATGTACGACTGGGCCAACTCGGCTTTCGCCACCACCATCATGGCGGCGGTGCTGCCCATCTACTACGTGCAGGTGGCCGGTGCCACGCTCGAGTCCAACGTGGCCCTGTCCTACTGGGCCTACACGGCGGCCCTGGCCCTCGCCATCATCGTCGTCGCGTCGCCCGTGCTGGGAGCGATGGCCGACTACATGGGGGCCAAGAAGCGGTTCCTGGCCGGCTTCATGGTGCTCGGCGTGGTCGCCACCCTCGGTCTCGGCTTCGTCGGCCCCGGCCAGTGGGCCCTGGCTTCGGTCCTGTACGTCTTCGGGAACATCGGGTTCACGGGCTCGATCGTGTTCTACGCGTCCCTGCTTCCGCACATCGCCGGTGACGAGGAGCTGGACCGGGTGGCGGCGGGGGGGTGGGCGATGGGGTACGTCGGGGGCGGGCTGCTCCTGGTCGTGAACGCGGCCATGATCGTCCGTCCGGACTGGTTCGGCCTGGCCGACCAGGCCGCGGCCTCCCGGGCGGCGTTCGTGTCGGTAGCCGTCTGGTGGGCCTTCTTCTCCCTCCCCCTCTTCCGGGACGTGGACGAGCCGCCCCGCCGCATCGAGCCCTCGGAGGAGGGGCTCGGGCTGAGCCCGGTGCGGATCGGATTCCGGCGGCTGGCGGAGACGGTGGGCGAGATCCGGCGGTACCGCGAGCTCGTCCTCTTTCTCGCGGGCTTCTTCTTCTACAGCGACGGCATCGGGACCATCATCAAGATGGCCACGGCCTACGGAAGCCAGATCGGCCTGGGGACCGAGGCGCTCATCGGGGCTCTCCTGGTGGTTCAGTTCGTCGGCGTGCCCTTCACCTTCGCCTTCGGGGCGCTGGCCGACCGGATCGGTGCGAAACGCGGCATCATGATCGCGCTGACCGTCTACGCCGGCATCTCGGTCTTCGGCTACTTCGTCACCGAGGCGTGGCACTTCTGGGTCCTGGCGGTGGCCGTGGGGATGGTGCAGGGGGGTGCACAGGCTCTGAGCCGGGGCCTTTTCGCGTCGATGATCCCGCGGACGAAGTCGTCGGAGTTCTTCTCCTTCTACAGCGTCTTCGAAAAGATGGCCGGCATCCTCGGTCCCCTCGTGTTCGGCGTTGCCAGTCAGGTCACCGGGACCGGTCGGGTCGGGATCCTCGCGGTGGTGGTGTTCTTCGTCCTGGGCATGGCGCTGCTGGCCCGGGTCGACGTGGCCGAGGGGCGTCGGGTGGCCCGGGCCGAGGACGCCGGGATGCACCCGGCCGAGCCCGAGCCCGCTCCGGTCGTGCCCTGAACCACGCCGGGGCGACGGATCGGCCCGCGGCCCCTCGACGGAGGCCGCGCCGGGAAGCGCGCCGCCGGGTCACCGCGCGGGCCGCGCCTCCCAGTGGATGGTCGCCGGCGGCTCCAGGCGGAGTCGGACCCCCGGTCGCCCCGCGGCCCCGATCAGCGTCACGCTGTCGCCGCGCTGGAGCACCCGGTGGCCCGGCACCGGGATGCCGTCCAACGTCGCCTCGACGACGCGTCCGCTTCGCAGGACCAGCGTGAAGGTGCCCGCCGGGTCGTGGCCGTCGAAGCGGACGACGGGCTCGGGCGACGCCCGGCCCTCGACCAGGAGGGCGAGAGCGATCGCGAGACCCGCCGCGCCGGCGACGTGGGCCGCCCGGGGGAGCCGCGGCACACGGGAGAGGTGGGACCGGACGGCC
>JASFUL010000308.1:0-6783 GCA_050050315.1 Gemmatimonadota bacterium | reverse complement strand
CGGGGGACCTCAACCTGCATCCGAGCCGTCGTGACGACGGGGGACGAGCGTCGGCGGGCGGGGCGTGATTGCCGCGACGCCGAGCCGCGCGTACACTCCCACGACTCCATGAACGAGAACGACGTGATCGATCGGAGCGCCCTGGAGCGCCTGGAGGAATGGGGCGGAGAGCGCCTCGTCACCCAGATGGTGAGGCTGTTCCTCGAGAACTCCGGCCAGCGGATCGAGCAGATCCTCGGTGGGTTCGAGGACTCCGACGCGGACGCCGTGGAGCGCGGCGCCCACTCCCTCAAGTCCAGCGCGGCCAACGTGGGTGCCCAGGAGGTGCGGCGCCTCGCCGAGGGCCTCGAGGAACGGGCGTCCACGGGGGACCTGGGGGTCGCCGAGGAATTGCGTGAGCCGCTGACCGACGCGTGGGAGCGCGCCTGCGGAGCACTCCGCGAGATCCAGTCAGGAGGTTCGTAGACGATGAGAGCCAGGATCGCGGTCGTGGAGGACAACCCGGACAACCGGCTCCTCGTACAGGCCATCCTCGAGGACACGTACGACATCAGCGAATACGCCACGGGCGTCGAGGCCGTGGACGGGCTGGTGGCCGACGACCCCGACCTGGTGCTCCTGGACATCTCCCTTCCGGAGATCGACGGTCCCGAGGTCCTGGAGTGGATCCGGGAGCAACCGGAGCTGGAGGACCTCCCGGTGATCGCCCTGACCGCCCATGCCATGGCCGGGGACAGGGAGAAGTTCCTCGGTCAGGGCTTCGACGACTATCTGACGAAGCCGATCGTGGACGAGGACGTGCTCCTGGACGCCATCGAACGTTGCCTGGAAGAGAAGAAGAAGAAGCGCTGAGCGGGTCCGGGATCCCGTTCCAGACGGACCGCGCTCCGGAGCGGGCGACGGTCTACTGGATCGTCCTCGTCCTCATGGCCGTCGGGGCCGTCGTGCTCCGGAACTCGCCGTGGCGGACGGGAGTGGTGGTCCACACGGCCACGGAGGCCATGGCCACGATCCTGGCCCTGGTGATCGGCGCCCTGGCCTTGGTCCGCTTCTACAGCCGGAAGCAGAGCACCTTCCTCTTCATCGGGACCGGGTTCCTCGGGACCGCCCTGCTGGACGGCTACCACGCCCTGGTGTCGTCGGGGGCCATCGTCCTCGGATCCGCGAGCCGGGAACAGGACCTGGTGGCGTGGAGCTGGACGTCGTCCCGGATCTTCCTCGCCCTCTTCCTGCTGGTCAGCCTCCTGGCGTGGCGCAGGGAGTCCCGGGGTGGGGGACGCGGGGTGCGAGAGGTGTCGGTCTACCTGACGGCCCTCGGCCTCACCGTGGCCAGCTTCGTCTTCTTCGCGGTGGCGCCGCTGAGCCAGGCGTACTTCCCGGGGACGGTCTTTGGCCGCCCGGCGGAGTTCCTCCCCGCCATCATCCTCGCTCTGACCCTCGTCGGCTACGTCTCGAAGGGCGCCTGGCGTCGCGACGTCTTCGAGCACTGGCTCGTCGTCTCGTTGATCGTCGGGATGATGACGCACGCGTTCTTCATGTCGCAGTCGCGGGAGCTGTACGACGCGATGTTCGACGCGTCCCACGGACTCAAGCTGGTGAGCTATCTCGCCGTGCTCACGGGTCTGATGATCAGCGTGTTCGTCACCTTCCGGAGGGAGGTCGAGGCGTTCGACGCCGTGAAGATCGCCAACGACGCCCTGGCCGGGGAGATCGAGGTTCGGCGGGAGGCCGAGCGGGTGCTGCAGGAGAGCGAGAGGCGACTGCAGCACTTCCTCGATACCGCGAACGACCTGATCCAGAGCACCCGCCCGGACGGCGCGTTCGTGTACGCGAACCGGGCGTGGCAGGAGACGCTGGGCTACGGGCCGGAGCAGCTCGCGGACCTGAACCTCTGGGAGCTCGTCACGCCCGAGGGTCGAACCCGGGTGCGGGAGCAGTTCGAGCGGGTCCTGCAGGGAGAGAAGGCCGGACTCATCCTGATGGAGCTGAGGGCGCAGGACGGGCGGGCGGTCCTCTGCTCGGGGAGCGCCACGGTCCACAGGGTGGAAGGTCACCCCGACGCGATCCAGGGGATCTTCCGGGACGTCACGGAGCAGCGTCGCGCCGAGCGCGAGTTGGCCGCGAGCCGGGCGAACCTCGAGGCGTTGGTCGAGAACACCGGAGACGCCATCTGGTCCGTCGGCCACGACCACCGGCTGATCACGTTCAACTCGGCCTTCGCCCTCGCGGTCGAAGCGCGGACGGGGCGCGAGCCCCGACGGGGCGATGCCCCCGCGGACGTCTTCTCCTCCGACGCCGTGGAGTGGTACGAGGACATCTACGCCAGGACCCTCCGGGGCGAGCGCTTCAGCCGGCTCCGCGAGGAGGAGGTCGACGGCCACCCTCGGGCCCTCGAGGTCTTCAGCAACCCCGTCACGGACGAGGACGGGGTGACGGCGGCGGTCATGTTCGGTCGTGACGTGACGCGGCGGAAGCGGGCCGAGGCGGCGCTGCTCATGGCCAAGGAGGAGGCCGAGGCCGCGAACCGGGCCAAGAGCCAGTTCCTGGCCAGCATGAGCCACGAGCTGCGGACGCCGCTCAACTCGGTGATCGGCTTCGCCAACATCCTCCTCAAGAACAAGAAGGGGAACCTGGAGGAGAAGGAGCTCGGCTTCCTGCAGCGGATCCTCTCGAACGGTCGCCACCTCCTTTCGCTGATCAACGAGGTGCTCGACCTGGCCAAGATCGAGTCCGGGCGGATGGAGCTGGAGATCGAGGAGACGGACCTCGACGAGCTCGTCTCCGAGACCGTGGCCCAGCTCGAGGGACGGGTTGCCGACCGCGACGTGAAGCTCGTGAGCGCCGTCCCGGAGGCCACCCCGCCGATCCGGACGGACCGGTCGAAGTTGAAGCAGGTCATCATCAACCTGGTGGGGAACGCCCTCAAGTTCACCGAGCACGGCTCCGTCACGGTACGCGTGGAATCCGCCGACGGGCCCGGGAGCAGGGCCGCGGCCATCCACGTGGAGGACACCGGCATCGGGATCGCGGAGGATCGGCTGGAAGCGATCTTCGAAGCGTTCCAGCAGGCCGATGGGAGCACGAGCCGGAAGTACGGCGGGACGGGCCTCGGCCTTGCCATCTCGCGCTCCATCTGTCAGCTCCTCGGCTACGACCTCGACGTCCGCTCGGCGGTCGGGGAGGGCTCGACCTTCTCGATCCTCCTCCGGGACACGGCCGCCCGCCCGGGAGAGTCGTCCCCGGAGGCCGACGAGGTCGGGGTGGCGGGAGCGCCTGTCGGGCGGAGGCTCGTGTCGACGACGGCCGAGAGGATCCGGGACTTCAGGGTGCTCGTGATCGACGACGACGCGGACGCCCGCATCGTCATGAGCCACTACCTGGAGGAGTTCGGTTGCGCGGTCCTGACCGCCACCTCCGGGCCCGAAGGAATCGAGATGGCGCGAGAGCACCGCCCCGACCTGATCACCCTCGACCTCCTGATGCCCGAGATGACGGGGTGGGAAGCGCTCCGGGCCCTCAAGGACGACGACGGGCTCCGGGAGATCCCGGTGATCGTCATCAGCGCCGCCGCGGAGGAAGGGCGCAGCCGGCTCCTGGGCGCGGTGGACGCCCTCACCAAGCCGGTGGAGCGCGAGGACCTCCTGCGGGTCATGTGGCGACACCTCGCGGGCCGGAGGGGAGGACGCGTCCTCCTCGTCGACGACGATGACGAGGTCCGCGAGATCCTCGCCGACTATCTCGCCGAGGCCGGGCTCGAGGTGCGCGCGGCGCGGGACGGCAGGGAGGCGCTGGCGGCCGTGGACCGGGAGGCGCCCGACGCGGTGCTCCTGGACCTGCGCATGCCCGTGATGGACGGACTCACCTGCCTGAGCCGGCTCCGGGAGAACCCCTACCACGCGGGTCTGCCGGTGATCGTCCTGACGTCCGGAGAGCTGACCGCGGACGAGCGGATCGAGCTGGCCGACAAGGCCTCGGGCGTCATCCCGAAGGGTGAGGCCGTGGAAGAGCGCCTGCGGGACGTGCTGAGCTCCCTCTTCCCCTTGTCCCAGGACTAGCGGGGCGTGTCTCCGGACCGCGCGGCTCGAATCCGGTTCCTCGGGAGGCTCGACGCGCGCATCACGGTGCTGGACGACTCCCTGCAGGCCCTGGCACAGGGGGACGAGGAGGCGGCCACGACGATCAGGCGTATCGCCCGGCTGCTCGAAGGTGCGGCCCGCCGCGCCGGATTCCTGGCCATCGAGGGTCCCGCCGCCGAAGTGGCCGGAGCCTCGGGTGAGGAGCTCCCGGGGCGGGTCGAGGCGCTCCTCGGCGTCCTTCGCGGGATCGACGCGGCGAACGTCGAGCGCGAGCACGACCGGAGGATCCTCGTCGTGGAGGAAAACCGCGAGATCGCCCACCTGGTCACGGTCCTTCTCTCGACCCGGGAGCGGACGGTGGAGCGCGTGCAGGACGGGGCCGGTGCGCTCGCCCACGTCGGGAACGAGAGGCCGGACCTCGTGATCCTGGACCTCGTCCTGCCCGACACCGACGGACGGAAGCTGCTCCTGGAGCTCCGGGAGCGGACCGACACGTCCGAGGTGCCGGTCGTGGTCCTGGCGCCCCGCATGTCCTCCCGCGTCCGGTCCGAATGCCTCGCCCTGGGCGCCGACGCCTGCTTCGAGAAGCCCGTCGACGCGCAGGAGCTGGTCGACTCCGTCGAGTCGATCCTGCGGCGGGCCGACGAGGAGGATCGGGCGGCGGGCATGGACCCGTTCACGGGCCTGCGGAGCGGGGCGGGGATACGGGAGGCGTACGACGAGCTCGAGGGAGACGGGGTGCGGACCGTGGCGGTGCTCTCCATCGACGGCTTCGAGGCGCTGGACGAAGGAAGGGGGCACCCGGTGACGGAGCGGGTGCTGGCGACCGTGGCCGACGCCCTGGTCGCGGCGCTCGCCGCGGCCGAGGACCACGCCGTCCCAGGGCGCTGGCGGAACGGAGAGTTCGTCGTGCTCTTTTCCGGAGGCGCCGAAGAGGAGCTCCGGGACGTGGTCCGGGAGCTCCTGGAGGCCGTCCGCCGGGCCCCGGTGCGCGCGCCCGACCGGGAGCTCTTCCACGTCACGGCTTCGGCGGCGCTGTCCAGAGGTGGCGATGGAGAGGGGCTGGACGCCCATCTGGAGGCCGCCCGTGGCGGCGTCGACCGTGCCCGGGAGCGGGGTGGGAATCAGCTGATCGACCCGGAAGCTGAGGTGGGGGGGGAGCGGGCCACGATCCTGGTGGCCGAGGACGATCCAGTGGCGGCGACGCTGCTGACCCACCGGCTCCGGAAGGAAGGGTACGAGGTCCGACACTTCGAGAACGGGAGGGACGCCCACAGGGCGGCGCTCGACCAGATCGTCGACCTGGTCATCCTGGACGTGAGGATGCCGGGGATGGGCGGATTCGAGCTCCTCGGTCGACTCCGTCGCGTCCCGGCCTACCAGGGCGTCCCGATCATTCTGCTGACGTCCATGGGAAGCGAGGACGATCTGGTCCGGGGCTTCGATCTGGGCGCGGACGACTACGTCCTGAAGCCCTTCAGCCCCACCGAGCTGGTGGCCCGCGTCCGTCGCCTGCTCAAGCGAGAGCCGACCAGACACCGTGCTTGAGACGCTCCGGGTCCTCTCGCGAGAGAGCCAGGCACTGGGGCTGCTGGGCGTCGTGGGTCTCGCGCTGGCGGGACTCTCCCTCGCGTTCGTCGCCTACGCCGTGGTCCGGCGACTGGCGACCGATCGGAAGGCGCGCCGGCGGAAGGAGCTGGAGCGTCGCTGGGAGGAGCCGGTGCTCGCGGCGATGAGCGACCCCGAGGCGCTCCCCGCCCTGTGGGACCGGGTGGAGAGGCGCGACCGGCTGGTGTTCGTCGACTACGTCCTCCGCTTCGCCCGACGCGTGCGGGGCGACGAGCGCGCTCTCCTGGAGAAGGCGGCGGCCCCGTACCTCGATCTGCTGACCCCGCGGCTCTCCCACCGGCAGACCGCCATCCGGGTCCGGGCGGTCCAGACGCTGGGGCACCTCGGACTGCCCCGCTTCACGGACGCCGTGCTCCGAGCGCTGGACGACCCGACGACCCTGGTGGCCATGGTGGCGGCCCGGGCTCTGGCGAGACCCGCCTACGACCGACACGCCCACGAGCTGGTCCGCCGGCTCGAGCGATTCCATCGGTGGAGCCGCGGATACCTGGCCTCCCTGCTGGCCGGCATCGGACCAACCGTGGCGGAGGAGCTCCGGTCGACGCTGGCCGACACGAGCCGACCCCCCTGGGTGCGGGCGGTGGCCGCCGAGGCGTTGCGGCATCTGGCCGACCCGGCCGCCGCCGCCGCGGCCGTCGCCGTCGTCGAGGGAGAGGACGATCGGGAGCTCGTCGCGGCGGCCCTGCGCCTGCTGACCCGGGTCGGGGGGCCGGATCAGGCCGCCGCGGTCCGGGGACTTACGGGGTCCGGCGACTTCGTGATCCGGTGCCTGGCCCTGACCACCCTCGGCGAGCTCGGTGGCGAGGAGGACGTCCCTCTCCTCCTCGAAGCGGTCGGCGACCCGTCGCCCTGGGTGGCGATCCACGCCGCCCGAGCCCTCCGGGCCGGGGGTCGGACGGACGCCCTCGCGGCCCTGGCCGAAGAGACCGCTGGAGAGCGGGCGACCACGGCACGCCAGCTGCTCGAGGAACTGTCGGTCGGGGGGGGCGCGGCGTGAGCGCCCTCTGGGAGGTGGTGCAGGTCTTCAATTACCTCGTCCTCGCGTACTTCGTCGTCCTCAGCGCTTTCTACCTCGGCA
>JASFUL010000307.1:0-6797 GCA_050050315.1 Gemmatimonadota bacterium | reverse complement strand
GGCAGATTGCGGTACTGGTACCAGCTCTCCGACCGGTCCCGGCTCACGGAGACGCCGCCGTCCGAGCCCAGCAGGAGGTGGTCCGAGTCGTTGGGGTCGATCCAGAGGGCGTGGTGGTCGAGGTGCACGCCCTCGGCCGCGTCGTCGGAGAACGTCCTGCCCCCGTCCTGGGACACGTAGAGGTCGCTGCCCCCCAGGTAGATCCGTTCCGGATCGTTGGGGTCGATCCGGATCTGGCTGTAGTACATGGGGCGGTTGTTCGTGGTGCTGCGGTGCTCCCACGTCTCACCCCGATCCGTGGAGCAGTAGACCCCGTTCTTCCGCTCGTCCTCGGACGGCCCGTCGCCGAAGCCCCACTCGGGATCGCGGGCGTCGGCTTCCACGAGGGCGCACACGAGGTCGCCGTCCCCCCGATGGACGTCCACCCCGATCCGGCCCTTGTCGCCGGCGGGCAGGCCCCGGGTGAGCTCGGTCCACGACCGGCCCCCGTCCGTCGTGCGCCACAGGCCGCTCCCCGGCCCCCCACCGTTGAACCCCCACGCCCGGCGGCGCCGCTGGTACGTCGCGGCGAACAGCGTCCGGGGATCGTCGGGATCCATGGCGAGGTCGATGGCCCCCGTGTTCTCGTCGACGTAGAGGACCTTGTCCCACGTCCGGCCGCCGTCCGTGGTGCGGAAGACGCCGCGCTCGGGGTTCGGGCCCCAGAGGTGCCCCACCGCCGCCACGTACGCCACGTCGGGATCGTCCGGGTGCACCTGGATCCGCGCGATGTGGTGCGTGTCCTCCAGCCCCAGGTGCTCCCACGTCCGGCCCGCGTCGGTGGACCGGAACACCCCGTCGCCCCAGGGCGAGCTCTGCCGGTTCTGCGGCTCGCCGGTCCCCACCCAGACCACGTTGGGGTTGGACGGCGCCAGCGTGACGTCGCCGACGGACGCGGTGGACTCGTCCCGGAACACCTGCTCGAAGGTGATCCCGGCGTTGGTGGTCTTCCAGACGCCGCCCGTCGCCGTGCCTACGTAGAAGGTCGAGACGTCCGACTCGTCCACGGCCAGGTCGGCGATGCGCCCCCCCATGATGGTGGGACCGAGCTCGCGGAACTCGAGGGCCCGGGTCGCCCGACGGACCTGCTCCGCCGACCCCTGCTGGGCCGAGGAGGGGTCCGGCACCGCCGCCGCCCACGCCGCCAGCAGGGTCACGCCCAGGAGGCGGAGGGGGAGGACCGGGGGTCGCGGGGTCGGAGATGAACTCGGCCGGGTGATCGTCGTGAGCATGGGAAGGTCGCCTCGAGCGGGTCGGGGTCCTGGAGTCCGCGGGTCCGGGCGGCCGACTGCGCCGCCGTCGGCTGGGATTCTAACGCGCTCGGCGGGCCCTCGCAGGGGCCGTCGCCTCCCTCCCCCGCCGGCCCCTGGTGGCGGCGACCCTGGAGAGGCCTCGTTCCGTCGCCCGCGGGACGGATGGGTCCGCGCTCGTGGGGCGCGCGCGCCGCCTTCCCGCGATGGGCCCGGCGATGCCCTCCCGCGCGTGAGCGAGGTGCGGGGTTCGCGGTCGACGGGACCGGCGGCCGTCAGGCCGGCCGCGCCATCCAGATGAGGAAGGCCAGCACGAGCACCTGGATGAGGATGAAGGGCGCCGCTCCCCGGTAGATGGCGGTGGTCGCGATCGACCGGGGGGTCACGCCCCGCAGGTAGAAGAGTGAGAAGCCGAAGGGGGGCGTGAGGAAGGACGTCTGCAGGTTCACGGCGAGGACGATCCCGAGCCACACCATGTCGATGCCCAGCTCCCGGGCGGGCAACAGGAGCAGCGGCACGATGATGAAGGCGATCTCGAAGAAGTCGATGAAGAAGCCCAGCACGAAGACCACCAGGTTGACCACGACGAGGAACCCGATCCAACCCCCGGGCAGACCGCTCAGCGTGTCGGCGATCCAGAGGTCCCCGTTCAGGCCACGGAAGACCAGGCTGAAGGCCGTCGAGCCGATGAGGAGGAAGACCACCATGATGGTCAAACGGCTGGTCTCCTCCATGGCGGCCCGCAGGGCGTCCATGGTGAGCTGGCGGTTGGCCGCCGCCAGCGCCATCGCCCCCACCGCCCCCAGCGCGCCGGCCTCCGTGGGCGTGGCCACGCCGGCGAAGATCGATCCCAGCACCACGAGGATGAGGAACAGCGGGGGCAGCATCGAGAGGACGACCCGACGCGCCAGCGCCCCGGCGGGCGGCCGGTGGTCGTCGGCTCCGACCAGGGACGGAGCGGTCCCGGGGCGGGCGTACGCGAGCCCCACGGCGTAGACGGCGTACGCCCCCGTCAGCGCCAGCCCGGGCAGGAGGGCCGCACGGAAGAGGTCTCCCACGCTCACCCCCATCTGGTCGCCCAGCACGATCAGCACGATGGAGGGCGGGATGATCTGCCCGAGGGTCCCCGCCGCGGCGATGGTCCCCAGGCTGAACGACTCGCGGTAGCCGTTGCGGAGCATGACCGGAAGCGAGATCAGCCCCATGGCGGTGACGGAGGCGCCCACCACGCCGGTGGCCGCCGCGAGCAGGGCTCCCACGAAGATCACGCCCAGCGCCAGCCCCGCCCGGAAGTGGCCGAAGAGGACGCCGATCGTCTCCAGGAGGTCCTCGGCCAGACGGCTCTTCTCGAGGACCGTTCCCATGAAGATGAAGAAGGGCACCGCCAGGAGGGTGTAGTTCGACATGGTGCCGAACGTCCGCTCGGGCATGGCGGTGAGGAGGATGAGGTCGAAGCTCCCCGTCAGCGCCCCGACCAGAGCGAAGAGGAGAGCCGTGCCGGCGAGGGCGAACGCCACCGGATAGCCGGTGAAGATCAGGGCGAGGGCCCCCAGGAACATGGCCGGTCCCCACACGGAGCCCACGCTACAGACCCTCGCCGTGCCGCGTGTCGGGTTCGTCCCCGGCCTCCTGGCCGTCGCGGCCCGCGCCGTCCTCCGGCGCCTCCGTTTCCTCGTCCTCCAGGGGCCAGCGCCGTCCCCGCAGGACGGCCGCCTCCCGCACGACCTGGGCCAGCCCCTGCAGGGCGAGCAGACCGAAGGAGACCAGGATCAACGCCTTGATCGGGTACCGGGGCAGGCCGCCGGGATCCGGGCTCACTTCGCGGATGCTCCACGAGTTGCGGACGGCCGGGAAGCTCACCCAGAGCATGAGGAGGCTGAAGGGGAGGAGGAAGACCAGTCCCCCCAGGAGATCGATCCGCGCCCGGGCCTTCCGCGAGAGGCGGGCGTAGAGGACGTCCACCCGGACGTGGACGTCGTGCCGGAGGGCGTACGCCGCCCCCAGCAGGAAGATCACGCTGAAGAGGTACCACTGGAGCTCGTTGAGAGCGTTGGAGCTGAGCTGCGCCCCGGTGAAGCGGGTGAAGTAGCGTGCCACGGCGTTGTAGGCCCCCACGAGCACCATGACCAGGGCCAGCCAGCGGAGGCCGAGGCCCAGCCAGTCGTTGAGGCGGTCGACCGCGTGGACGAAGCGTCGGGAGAGCGGCATCGCGCCATTGTGTGGAATGGCCGGGGCCGACGCAATCGCCCCCGGGAGCGAGGCCACGACGCCATCCTTCCCCGGCAGAGGGCGGACGCCCACCGGACGTCCCATCCCGCCATGGCCCGCGGGGATCCCACCGGGACAAGGTGACTGGAGGGATCGGCCCGGCGCGGGGGGGCGGGCGAACCGACCCGGGAGAGATGAGCGAGAGCGGAGCGGAGCCACGCCCGACGGGGGCGGCCGACCCGGGTCGGCCGTCCCCTCCTGCCTCCCTTCCCACCCTGCCATGTGACCGCCCCCGGGCCATGGCGATCGTCCGTCATGTCACGTCACGCTCCCCACGGATGGTCCCGGCGCCCGCTGGCCGTCGCGGCGGACGCCCTCCTCCTGCTGGCTGCCGGGTGGCTTCTCCTTCGGTCCGGAGGACCGATCCGCCAGGAGGTGGACGCGTGGCTGGCGGGACGGCGCACGCGCGCCGAGCTGGCGGACCGGTGGCCCGAGATCGTCTCGGGAGGCGGAGTGCTGGGGAGGGGCCGGGCCGACGGACCGACCCTCGTGGAGTTCACCGACTATCGATGTCCGTTCTGCGCCCGGGCGCAGGCGGAGGTGGACGCCGTCCTGGGGGACGGAGCCGGCGTGCGGGTGGTGGTGCGACACCTCCCGCTCGACGCGCTCCATCCCGACGCCCCGGCCCTCGCCCGGGTGGCCGTGTGCGCCGAGGCGGACCCGGCCTTCCCCGCGATCCACCGGGCTCTCTTCCACGCGCCCGACCCCGGTCCGGGTCGCCCGGTCGGAAGCGCCGACGGCGATGGACTCGGCCACGGTGACCGCCCCGACCCCCGCGAACGCCTCGGGGTCGGCGATCATCCCCGCGCCGGGGATCGGGCGTTACGGAAGCTGCTGGCCGGAGCGGGGGCCGCCGACCCGGACTCGCTCCTCCTGTGCGCCCGCTCGGAGCGGGCGGCGCGCCGGGTGCGCGCCGACGTCCGGATGGCCGTCGCGCTGGGCCTGGACGGGACGCCCACCTTCCTCACCCGGCGGAGGGTCGAGCCCGGCGTCTTGTCCGCCGAGCGTCTCCGGGAGATGTTGGGGCTCCCCCAATCCCGACCCCGCTCCAACCCTCCCGATGGCGACCACACGCCGAGTCCGACCGACCCCTCCGGTGCCCCGAGACGGGAGGCCCCGATGAGCCTCACCGCGCCGCTCGTCGACCGCCTGTGGCCCCTCCTCGAGCGGGAGCTGTTCTCCCGGCCGGGTGACGAGGGGACCTTCAACCCCTGGCGGGACCGGGACGACCGGCTCGACGTGGACGACGCCGCCGCGATCCGCCGGCGCAATCTGCGCGGATACCTCGGGAGCTTCCGCGAGCCGCCGCCGGTGGTCCTGGTGGGGGAGGCGCCGAGCTGGAGGGGTTGCCGTTTCAGCGGGATCGCGTTCACCGCCGAGGCGAACCTGCTCGACGACACGTTCCCGGTGGACGGTCGCCGCACGAGCGCCTTCCGGGAACGGCCGCTGACCGAGGCGTCGGCCACCATCGTCTGGGGCTGTCTGCAGGAGCACTTCCCCCGCTTCCTGCTCTGGAACGCCCTGCCCTTCCACCCCCATCCGCCCCGCGACCCCCTCGGCAACCGGACGCCGCGGCGCACGGAGGTCGAGAGCTTCGCCGGGATCCTGCGCGGCGTCCTCGACGCCCTCGGGCCGGAGGAGGTCCTGGCCGTGGGCCGCACCAGCGAGCGGGCGCTGGAGGGGCTGGGGATCGAAGCGAGGTACGTCCGTCACCCCTCCCACGGCGGGGCCCGGAAGTTCACGGAGGGTGTGCTGGAGGTGCTCGGGTGACCGGCGGGTCGCCGAAGCACGGGAGGGAGGGCCGCCGACCGGCTAGAGCAGATATCCCCCGTCCACGGGGATCACCGCGCCGGTGATGTGGCGCGCCGCCTCGGAGCAGAGGAACAGGACCACGCTGGAGACGTCCTGGGGGTCGCCCAGCCGGCCCAGAACGCTCCGCTCCCGAGCCCGGTCGAGGATCTCGGCCGGCACGCGGTCGGTCAGGCGGGTGGTGCGGATGTAGCTGGGCGCGACCGCGTTCACGTTGACGTTGCGAGGGCCCAGCTCCACGGCCGTGCTCCGGGTGAGGCCGATGAGCCCGGCCTTGGACGTGGCGTAGTTGGCGATGCCGAACTCCGGGCGGACGCCGTGCACCGAGGCGACGTTCACGATCTTCCCGTACTCCTGCTCGCGGAAGTGCGGCGCGCACGCCCGGGTGAAGTAGAAGGCGCCGTCGACGTTGGTCCGCATGACGACGTCCCACTCGAGGTCCTCCATCCTCCAGAGGGCCCCGTCCCGGCCGATCCCGGCGTTGTTGACGAGGATGTGGAGGCCCCCGAGCTCTTCGCGCACCCGTCGCACGAACGCGTTCACCGCCAGGGGATCCCGGACGTCGCAGGCCTCACAGAACGCCGCCACCTCCAGCTGACGGAGCTCCCGGACCACCCGCTGGGCGGCGACGCGGGTGCCCGAGCCCTCGTCGAGGAAGCAGAAGGCGACCCGGACGCCGCACCGGGCCAGGTCGAGGGCCACCGCCCGCCCGATCCCCGACGATCCGCCCGTGACGATGGCCGCCTTGCCCCGCAGCCCCCCCAGGAGGCTGAGGGGCTGGGGCTGCGTCTCGAGTCCGGTCTCCTCGATGAGCTGTTCGACGGCCCGTTCGAGCCCACCCGAGTCCTCGGCGGTGGCCGTGCCTCGCTCGAGAGGAGACGGCTCCGGGTCCTCTCCGAACGCTTCGACGTCGGCCGGGTCGGGTCGCGGCCGTCCTGGATCGTGATCGGCGTCCATCCGGGAGGTTACGGCTGCCCGGGCAGCTTCCGCAACGCGCCGTCCCGACCGGGGAGGCCGGGACCTCGGCCAGGTAGGGCCCTCACCCCTCCCCACCCTCGGGACCCTGGGGGCCCTTGGCCTCGGCGTGGTGCTTGATCGTGCGGCCCTCGACGAGGAAGACCACGTCCTCCGCGATGTTCGTCGAGAGGTCGGCGATCCTCTCGATGTTCTGCGACACGAGGAGGAGCTCGAGAGCCGGGCTGATGCGACGAGGCTCCTCGAGCATGTGCGTCATGAGGATCCGGTAGAGCGACCGGCGGAGGTTGTCCACCTTGTCGTCCCGGACGCACACCATGCGCGCGGTGCCGGGATTGCGCGACACGTAGGACGCCAGGGAGTCCGCCAGCATCTCTCCGGTGATGTCGGCCATCTCCGCGATCTCCGGGACCTCGGGCATGGGCGACATCTTCGACATCCGGCGGGCCGCCTTGG
>JASFUL010000306.1:0-6802 GCA_050050315.1 Gemmatimonadota bacterium | reverse complement strand
CATGGGCAACGTCGCCGCCCTGAAGGCGGGGATGGCGGCGCTCCGCGGCACCCGCAACCCCACCTGGGAGCCCACGCGCCGGACGGCCTGAGGGCCGCGCCCCCCCACTCCCGCCGAGTCGGGAGCGTCGGGAGCCCGCTCAGCTCCGGGGCGGGCTCCCTTCCTCCTCCGGGGGCAGCTCCGTGACCTCCACGCCGTCCACCGTGAACGGCTCGCCCGCGTTCCCGGTCAGGACGGCGCGCACGAGCTGCAGGAACCCGTCCTCGTCGCCCTCCTGGACCGCCCGGATACCGTCCCCGCCGTTGAAGCGTATGGCCGGGTCGACCATCTGTCCGGTGAACTCGCCCACTCCGAACTCCTCGAGCAGGACGCCGTCGGTGTCGCTGCTGTTGGCCGCGATCTGCGAGAAGTGGAAGACCAGGTTCCCGCTCCCCTCGGACGGCTCGCCCCGGGCGTCCACGTCCTCGGAGATCTCGATGTTCTCGTCGGTGTTGTTCATGGCCGACACGGTCTCGAGGGTGACGTCCACGCCTCCGGAACCGGTCTCGTCGAGGTCGATGCCCTCCTCGAAGTTGTTGCTCACCATGCTCTCGAGGATCCGGACCCGCATGCTCCCGGGGCCCGTCTCGTCGACGTCCAGGCCGTCGTCCAGGTTGTCCGGATTCTGGGGCTGGCGGCCGTTGTCGTTGAGCTGGCTGGCCCGGATGTCCACCAGCACCCCGCCGAGCCCCGCCTCCATCACCTGGATCCCGTCTCCGGCGTTGCCGAGGACATTCGTGCCGACCAGGCGCAGCTCGACCGTCCCGGCGCCACCCTCGTCGATCCGGACTCCGTCACGGTCGGTGACGTCCACCCGGAAGCCGTTCCCCTGGACGGTGCTCGCGAGGAGCTCCAGGACGATGCCCGCCGGGGAGTTGAAGCCGGTCACGTCGACCGCGCCGCCGGCCAGGTCGTCCACGTGGATGCCGTGCAGGCCGTTGTCGATCACACCGACGTCATCCAGCGTCAGCCGGATGGTCCCCTCGGCGTCCACGGGCGGCTCGACGAAGAGGCCGTTGCCCTCGTTGTCCCTCAGCGCGACGCTCCGGAGGGTGAGGTCCCCCCCGCCGGTCGCGGAGATGCCGTCCTGCGGCCCCTGCCGGAAGGTGAAGTCCTCCAGGACCACGTCACCCTCGCCGCTGATCACGAACAGGTCGCACTCGCAGTCCTGGCCCTCGATCACCACGCCCCTTCCGTGGATCCGCAACGGCTGCTCGCCGGTGTACTCGAGTGAGCTGTCGAGCTCGATGTTGTCGATGCCGGTCTCGAACTCGATGGTACCGATGGTGGAGCCGGCGTTCGCGGCCTCGATGGCCGCCCGGAGGGAGCCGAAGCCCGTGTCCAGGTCCGTCCGCACCAGGACCGTCGTGGTCCGGTCGTCGCCCTGCGTCACGGCCGAGCCTTCGGCGCTGACCGCCAGGCCACCGTTGCCGTCGGTGGTCACGCGCACCAGGTGGGTGAGGCCGGCTCCCGTCCCCGCCTGCACCACCGCGAGGCCGTCCCCGTCGTTGTCCTCGAGGAACGAGTCGTTGAGGTTGGCGGTCAGGTCGCCCGCACCGAACTCTTCGACCCGGACGCCGTCGGCGTCGCCGTCGTTGGCGGTCATCCGCGTGAGGACCGCGGTGAGGTTCCCGGCGCCCGGGATGCCGCCCCCTTCCGCGTCGGCGTCCTCGGCCAGCTCCACGTTCCCGTCGCCGTTTCCGGTGGCGGTGACGTCGGTCAGCGAAGCCCGCAGGTCGCCGGCTCCTCGCTCGTCGAAGTCCAGCCCTTCCCCGTCGTTGTTCGCGACCGAGACCCCCACCAGGCGGACGTCCAGGCTGCCGGGGCCCGCCTCGTCGACGTCGAACCCTTCCTGGGGGGCGTCGGAGTCCTGGGGCTGCTCGCCGTTGCCGTCGAGCTCGGAATCGAGCACGTCCACCAGGAGGGATCCGGCCCCCTCCTCGGAGAGCTGGATGCCGTCGCCCGCGTTGCCGGTGACCTCCACGTCGCGGGCGTTGAAGGTCAGGCGGCCCGCGCCCCCCTCCTCGATCAGGAGCCCGTCGAAGTCGGTGGCGTCGTCCTCGAAACCGTTCCCCTCGACCGTGCTGTTGAGGAGCTCCACGAACACGTCGGCGCCGGAGGCGTCCGAGCGGTCGTCGACGTGGATGCCGTGGCGCTCGTTGTCCGAGACGGTGAGGCCGTCGAGTCGCACCTCGAGCACGCCCGTGCGGCTGGCGGGGACCTCGACGAAGAGGCCCGTGCGGCCTTCCCTGAGCGTCAGGTCCCGGATGGTGAGATCCGCGCCCCCCGAGGAGACCAGCAGGTCACATCCGCAGTCGCCTCCCTCGACGGCGAGACCGTTTCCCAGGATCTGGAGCGGCTGCGAGCCCGTGTAGGTGAGCGTCGAGGCGAGGGTCACCGTGCCCACCGCGGGCGCCACCTGGATCGACGTCACCTCGGGGTCCGCGCTGGCCGTGGCGAGGGCCGCACGGAGGCTGCCGTCCCCCTCGTCGGCGTCCGAATCGACCAGCAGCGTCGAGCCCGACTCCTCGATCACGAGGGGGTCGACGCCGTCCTCGCAGGCGGTCGTCAGCGGGCCCAGGGCCACGAGAGCGATGAGAAGAGGACGTCGCACGGGGGTGCCTCCGAAGGGGATGAAAGCGTCGAATCGGCAAATGTCTGCGACACGGAACGAGCCCGGCAAGGCGCGCGGGGCCGGTCGGGGCGTGGACCCGGGGGCGGGGCGGCTGGACATGCGTCGGGGCGGCGGCGACCGGCGGTGCCCTACCGGAGCGCCACGATGAGGTCCGAGCGGGTGCGGGGGAGAAGCTCCCACACCACCCGCCCGTCGATGCGACCGGGCACGAGGAGCCCGACCGCCCGCACGAGCTCCCGCTCGTCGGGATCGAAGTCGTCGTCGGCGAAGTCCAGGAACTCCCGGAGGAGCAGGTTCACCGGACCGCTCCCGTCGTCCACGCGCACGCGCAGGCCGTTGTTGCCCAGGTCCTCGACCTCCAGGATCTCGGCGTCTCCCACCTCCACGAGCGCCGCGTCCAGGCTGCCCCCCTGCGCGTCGGCCGCCTCGGCCGTGCCCAGGGAGACCGGCGTCACCGCTGCGCCCGTGCCGAGGCGGAAGACCTCGGCACCGTCCAGGACCGGGACACCCTGGTCGACGGCGGTGCGCCCGCGTACCCGGACGCTGTCCCCGACCGACACGTTGCCCTCCTCCACCGTCTGGATCCGGAGGTAGGCCCCGGGGCCCCGGATGTGGAGGGTGCGATCGTCGGCCGGGAAGGTGTTGAGCGCCACGCCCGTGACGAAGACCGGCTTGTCCGGCGGCGTCTCCCGGGCCTCCACGATCGTCACCCGGGGCAGCGTCAGGAGCGCACCGACGCTGACCTGGTCGTCGATGGTGAGGGTGAAGGGGGCGACGGTCTCTTCCACCACGATCAGGGTGTCCCCCAGCTCCTCCTCGCCCACGCCCAGGACCAGCCGGCCGACGGGGACGTCCTCGAACAGGACCGTTCCCTCCTCGTCGGTCTCGTCGGAGGCCACGGTGCCTCCGGCCGGCTGTCGCAGGCTGAGGAGCCATCCCTCGAGGGGATCGTCGGCGCCGTCCCCGGTGCGGGTCCCGTTCGCGTCGAAGAAGAGGATGCCCTGCACCGTCCCGGTCCCCTCGATGGCGAGCGGATCGCTCCCCGCCTGGTCCTCGCAGGCCGCCAACGGTGCCAGCGCGACCGCGACGAGGGACGCGACGGTCAGCCGCGCCCACGGCCGCGTCGCGCCGCTCACCGGACCCCTCCGATCCGGAGCCCGATACGGAGCATGCGACCCGGGTCGCCCCGGTAGATCCACTCGCCGAAGCGGGGATTCACGCGGTAGGGAACGTCGATCCCGTCGTCGCCCTTCTCCACCGAGCCCCCGCCCAGGAGCAGCAGGTTGTCGTCGCGGATGCCCGTGTCCGGGTCCGTCAGACCCAGGCCGTCGACGGTGAGCGTGGTCGCCACGCCGCCGATGGGGGGCAGCCCGACCGAGACGCGCACGTCGAACGTGTGGATCGGGTCACCCCGGCAGCCGTTGCGCTCCGCGAACTGGCCCGCCCCCTCGACCAGGCAGTCCCATTCGGCCGCCAGCGCCTCGATGGTCGTGCCGGAGGCGGGGATGAAGGCCGGGTCGTTGAAGGGCGACCCGTCGCCGTTGGCGTCGAGGCCGGCCGCCACCCTGGCGGTGAACGGCCGGTCCGAGCGGTACCGGTAGAGCCCCGCGATCCGTCCACCCCACGGCAGCGGCAGGGGCAGCACGCCGAGCACGCTGAGTCGGTGGGGCATGTCGAAGTCCGAGCGTCCCTCGTGCCACTCCGGATCGGGGAGCTCCGGGGCCAGCGTCGCGAGCGCGCCGCCCTCGGCGGCGCCGAACCAGTTGTCCGTGGTCTCGGACCAGGTGTAGCGGGCCGTGAGGGAGCCCTCCCTTCCCAAGGGGACTTCGAGCGACGCGGTGAAGCCGGTGTACTCGGACCACCCGTCGGCGCTCAGGGCCCACACGCTCTCGAAGTCGGCGAAGCGTCGGTTGGTCGCCGGATCGGGGAAGAGTGTTCCCGCGACGATGCCCAGGTCGCCGAACACGGGACGCCCGTCCTGGTCCGTGCCGACGGGCTCCGCCAGACGGTTCAGGTCGGTCCGTCGCAGGAGCGCCTCGGTGCGTCGGAAGGAGGTGGCGAATCCCAGCTTGACCCCCGCCGGCAGGCTCTGGAAGAGGCCCGCGAAGCCCCGGGTCGTCCGGGGCGGTTGGAGGTCCGTGCCGAGGATGGCCAGCCGGGTGGCGCTCACGGCGTCGCCCGGCATCCCGCCCGTCTCCCAGTCGAGCCCGTCTCCGAACGCGCGTCGGGCGCGCACCGGACCGTCGAGCGTGAGCACCTCGTGGAGCGCCGCGGCGTCGAAGAGGCCGTACTCGACGCCCATGCCGCCCACGAGCCACGTGTTGCCGTCGCCCCGCAGGTCCCAGCGGAGGTGGAGGAGCCCGCCGACCCCGTTCACGCTCCGGTCGGGGTTGACGTTCGCGATGCCGGTGAGCCCGGCCCATTCGACGGCCGGCTGGACGTCCTGGGTGGGCAGCCGCTCGAGCCTCCACGAGAGCCCGGTCGTCACGTCGAGGCCGGGGCGCGCGCTCCAGCGGTACTGCCCGAACAGGCTGATCTGGGACTTGGTGAAGTCCACGGCCGGCACGGGGCCGGCCAGGTCGACGGCGGCCCCCTGTCCGCCCAGCAGGGCGGCCCGCGACCCGAAGAAGTACGCCCCGGGAGACTGCTCGACGTGGGTCATGTCGAACCAGTCGCGGGCGACCCGGGCCCCCACCTTGATCCGGTTGGGTCCCGAGCGGTAGTGGAGCACCGGGCTCAGCGCCAGGGAGATGCGGTCGTTGGTCGCCGGGAAGGAGGGGTTGGTGCCCAGCATGGCGCGCTCGCTCACGAGCCACGCCCCGGGCAGCGAGTCCTCGCCCTGCTCCCAGGTGCGGTTGCTGAAGCCCACGGCACCCCGGAACTCGAGCAGGAGGGTCTCGGACAGCGGGGCCCCCACCACGGCGGCGAGGGACCCGTCCACGCCCTCGCCCGGAAGCTCGGTTCCGTAGCCCGGCTGTGGCATGCCGATCCGATCCGACTCGTTGCGGAAGGTCGAGAATCCGGCGCGGGCCGTGATGCGCGTTCCGCCTTCGAGGAGCCAGTCCACCCGCGCCGAGCCCGCTCCGTACCCCCGGCTCCGGAGACCCGGCTCCGGGGCCCCGGAGAGGACGCGGTCGGTGTAGTAGTCGTTGCGCCAGAAGATGTTGGGCGTCTCGACCATGCCGCCCTCCACCGAGACGGCGACGAGGGCCGAGTCCGGGATCAGGGGAATGGACGCCGTGCCCCCGCCCCAGGCGGACAGGAGCTCGGGGCCCTCACCCACCACCTCGTTGGTCCAGGTCCGTCCGTCGGACCACAGGCCGAAGAGCTCGCCGGACGCGCGGCCCATGCCCGAGCGCGTCTCGAGCGACACGAGGGATCCCGTGGAGCCGCCCCACTCGATGTCCTCGAGGCCCGTCCGGATCGCGGCCGACTGGAGGCCGATGCGGGGGAAGAGGAGCCCGAGTGGCTCGCCCCCGTCCGTCAGGGAGGGATGCTGCGCCCGCAGGACCCGCTCGCCGTCCGTGTAGAGAGCCGTGAAGCCCACGGGAAGGCCTTCGAGACCTCCCACGGGGTCGGACCAGGATGCCGCCGCCAGGAGCGCGGCGACGTCCCTGGATCGATCCGGCAGGGAGGAGATCTGGGTCGGGCCCAGGCGACGACCCAGGTTCGCGCCGCCTCCGCCGGCCCCGGCCCAGCGCGTGGTGTCCGCCCGCTGCACGGGGGGAGGCTCGGCCAGGAGGTCGACCGGGATGCGCACGCGGTCGCCCGGCGTCACGTCGATCCCGAGAATCACGCGCGGGCGATACCCCAGCGCCTCGACGCGCAGCTCGTAGCTGCCGCCCGGGGTGAACTCGAACCCGAAGGTCCCGTCCGACGTCGTCCGACGGGTGCGACCGATGCCGCTCCGCTCCTCGGTCAGCGTGACGGCGGCGCCCTGGACCGGACGGCCCAGGGTGTCGGTGATCTCGCCCTCCACCTCGCCCGCCACGATGCTCTGGGCGGAGAGGGCGGTGGCCCCCGGGCCGGTCAGCACCGCGCCCAGGAGCAGCGCCAGCGACCACAGGAGCGCCCCCGTGAACGTCACGGTCCAGCCGGGCTCGTGTCGGGATCGCTGGTTCTCGCCCC
>JASFUL010000305.1:0-6812 GCA_050050315.1 Gemmatimonadota bacterium | reverse complement strand
CATACAGTATAGTATGGTCATCAGCCATCGTGTCCTGTCACCATCGAGTTGCGAGCCCTCCGAGGGTGGGGTATCCGCGACCGACGTGCTGTCCGGAAGAGGGGAGGAAGAGGAATGTGGGAGATCCTGGGAGGGTTGCTGGTCGGCGCCGCGGTGAGCGGAATCGTACCGCTGGTCAACGCGGAGCTGCTCGTGATCGGCGCGGCGGTGGCGGTGCCCGACGTCGGCCTCCCGGCGGTGGCCGCCGTCACCGGGGTCGCGGCGCTGGGGCAGATGTCGACGAAGACGCTGCTCTTCGGGCTGGCGCGGTGGGCCCCCTCGAAGCTGCCGGCCCGAGCCCGGGCGAGGCTCGATCGGGCGGTGGGGGCCGTGTCGCGAAGGGATGGTGCCGCGGGCTCCCTCGTGTTCACCAGCGCGACCCTGGGCCTGCCTCCGTTCTACGGCGTCAGCCTGGCCTGCGGAGCCCTGAGGATGCGCCTGGAGACCTTCCTGGTCGCGGGAGGCACCGGTCGCCTCGTGCGCTTCGGCGTCCTGGCCTGGATCGCCCATGCCGTCGGTGCCGAGAGCGCCCGACGGCTGGCGGAGCACGTCGTCGCATCTCTCGTCGCGGGGGTGTGACCATGGACATCGAGCTCCTCGTCGACGCCCCCCGGTTCTGGTCTCGTCTACGCCGCGACGTCGCGCAGGCGCGGCGCAAGGTCTGGGTGCAGACGTTCTCCTTCGAAGGGGACCGGGTCGGGACGGCCCTGGGTCGCGCCCTGGAGCGCTGCGCCGCGGCCGACCGGCGCCTGCTGGTCGACGGCTTCAGCCTGCTCTACCACAACGACCGTCTCATTCCGGGGCCCGCCTGGCTGGACCGCTCCTTCCGGCGGGAGGTGCTGCTCACCCACCGGTGGGTCCGGAGGCTGCGGGAGGGGGGGACCGGCGTCCGTTTCGGCAACCGCCCCGGCCCGTCCCCCGTGAGCCTCCTGAGGCGGAACCACAAGAAGCTGGCGGTGATCGACGACCGCGTGGTCTATCTCGGTGGGATCAACTTCAGCGAGCACAACTTCGAGTGGCACGACATGATGCTCCGCGTGGAAGACCGCCGGCTGGGGCGTCTGATGGCCAGGGACTTCGGGGCCAGCTGGGCGGGCCGGCCCCGGCGGATCGACGGCCGGGTCGGACCGCTGAGGGTCCTGTCGCTGAATGGTCGGGCCAACGCGCGCGCCCTGGCGCCCGTGCTGGAGGCCGTCCGGGGCGCCCGTCACTCGATCGACGTCGCCAGCGCCTACCTGTCCCACCCGTTCACGGACCACCTGGCCGCCGCGCGGCGCAGGGGAGTGCGGGTCCGGGTCCTGACGCCGGGCCGGAACAACAAGGGTAACCTCGCGCGCCACGTGCTCCACGCCGCCCATCGCCACGGGTTCGAGGTGTTTCGCTACCCCGGCATGAGCCACCTGAAGGCCATGCTGATCGACGACCGGGCGCTGGTGGCCGGGTCCAGCAACTTCGACTTCATGAGCTACCACATCCTGGAGGAGCTCGTGGTGTTGACAGAGCATCCCGGGGTGGTCGAGGCGTTCCGGGAGCGGGTCTGGCGGCCCGATGTCGCGGCCGCTGGCCGCGAGCCCGTCCGGGCGAGCCTCGGGACCCGGCTGGGCCACGCCGCCGTGCTGGCGGGCGCGGCGGCGGCCGGCCTGCTGGCGGTTCCATGAGGAGCGTGGCGCTCTGCCTGGCCGTCGGGCTCACGGCGGTCGGCTCCACGGCGCAGGAACCCGGTCCTGGCTCCACGACCCGCCCCGCGTGGGCGGTGGAGGGGATGCCCGACACGGTCCGCGCCCTCGTCGAGGCATCCGCCGCGGAGCACGACAACGGACGGGCGAAGGAGCTGCTGCGCCGGGCCGAGGAGGAGGCCCGTCGGGCCGTCGCGAGCGACTCGTCCGACGTGGTCCGTCGCTTCGCCCTGGCCGTCGTCCTGGGACTGCGGGCCGACCGCGAGGGCGGAAGGACGAAGGTCCGGGCCGCCGCGGCGCTCCACGAGGAGCTCCGGGCCATCCTGGACCGGGAACCGGAGCACGCACGGGCCCGGCACATGCTCGGCCGCCTCCACGCGGGGGTGTGCCGCATGAACGGGGTCGTGCGCTGGATCGCCACGAGGCTCCTCGGGGGGGACGTCCTCGCCGGCGCCTCCTGGGAGGAGGCCGAGCTCCATCTGGCGTTCGCGGAGCGGCACGCCCCGGAGGTGCCCGACCACCACCTCCAGCTGGCGAACCTCTACCGGGATACCGGCCGGCCGGAGCTGGCGCTGGAGGAGGTCGAGCACGTGCTGGCGCTGCCGGCGAGCTCGGCCATGGAGCGGGCCGTGCGGACCGAGGCGGTGGAGCTGAGGGGGGAGCTCGGAGGATGACCGCAGGAAGCGCCCGATCCGATCCGTCGTTCACCCAGAGTGGGAGTCGACCCGTGAACAGGACGAAGAAGCGTCGAGCCGTTCTCGCCGTCGCACCGGGGATCGCGCTCCTGATCGCGGCGGCCGCCAGTCCCCTCGCGGGCCAGGCCGGAGCCCGGACCCGGGAATCCCGGTCCACGGTGGACGGGGCCGCCGGACGGGACTGGCGGGCGGCCCCCGGGGCGGACGACTTCACGTTCGACCTCGCCTTCCTGGGCGCTACCGTCTCCTGGTCCCACGGGGTGTCGGACGGCGTGTCCTTAGGGCTGGGGGTCGGCGGCGGAGCGCCCCTGGGGTTCGCCTTCGTGGACGGGGACCTGTCGGCCGGGCGCGACGACCGACCGCCCGCGCCCGTGAGCGAGATCGTCCACGCGGCCCTCTTCCTCCGCCGGCATGCGGCGAACGGCAGGGCCGAGGTCGAGGTGGGGCCGCGCGTGGCGTGGGCCTACCACCCCGGCACCGAGTACGAGTCCATCTTCACGGGGGTGTACCTCGGCGTCTTCGCCCGCGTGGGAGGGCTCCTGATCGGGCCGCGGGTGAGCCTCGGACAGTACGAGGAAGAGGCGGGCCGCGGCGAGTTCAACGTGGCCGTCGTCCCGCTCGTGGCTCGCTTCCGGCTCGCCCTCGACCCCGGGAGGCGACCGTGAGCCGCACGCGTCGGGAAGACTGGATCGAAGAGGGCTTCCGCGTCCTGGCCTCCGACGGCGACGGCGCCCTGACCGTGGACGCGCTGTGCGAGCGCCTCGACCGGACCAAGGGGTCCTTCTACCACCACTTCGCCGGCCGGAGCGGCTACGTGCAGGCGCTCCTGGACGCGTGGGAGCGGGCGGCGACGGACCGCTTCGTCGAGATCGGTCACGGGGGAGGGCCGGTGGAGGACCGCCTGCGGGCGGTCAACCGGCAGGCTTCCGAGCTCCGGAACGCCCGGCTGGAGCGGGCGATCCGGGGATGGGCCGCCCGGGAGCCCCTGGCCGCCCGGGCGCAGGACCGGGTGGACGCCCGGCGGCTGGAGCTGCTCGAGGACCTCTGCGAGGAGCGCATGGGTCCGGGGGACGCGGCGCGCCGGCTGGCCCGGGTATTCCAGCTCGTGTTCGTGGGCGCCCAGCACCTGGAGCCTCCCATGGAGGGCCCGGAGCTGTACGGGACGTTTCGCTTCCTGGACCCGCTCTTCGACCGCGAGGGGTCGTCGTGACGAACCTGGACCGACGGCGGCCTCTCCTTCTGGCCCTGGCATTCCTGATGGGAGGGTCCCCGGGAGACGCGGTCGCTCAGCGTGCGGCAGCCGCGGCTCCGGACTCGCGCGCGGAGCCGGATCACTTCTGCTGGCGAGGGCGGCCGCCGCCAGTCTGCAGCGGGTTCGTGGTCGTGGAGGCGAGCGTGCGCCTGCCGCTCGGGTCCACGTCGCACGTCGAGACGCTGCCTCAACGCACCGCCAAGGTCCAGACCTTCGAAGAGCCGGAGTTGGACTGGAACTTCGGCTACATGGCCAACGTGTCGAGGCGCTGGGCGGTCGGGGGCGTGGTCACCGTCGGGACGGGCTCGTCGGGAGCTCTGACGGGCCTCGAGGGGCGGGTCCGCTACTGGCTCGACGAGCGCCTGTCCCTCGAGCTGCAGGCCGGAGCGCTCCGCACCGACCTCGGGGGTCGGGACACGCGCGACCCACCGTGGGGAATCACCGCGGATGTGCGTCTGAACGCCGGTGACAACGCCTCGCTCTTCGTGCGGTGGGACGCGGTGCGGCCCCACTTCGATCCCCGCATGGAGTGGACGGGCGAGACCCAGCACGCGTTCTTCGCGGGGCTCGGGACGGGGAGCACGTGGGCGGTCGCGAGCTCGGCCGCGGGGGTCCTGGTGCTCTTCATCCTCTTCTCCCAGGCGGATTTCCAGTGACGGGCTCCGGGACCCGCCTCCGCGTCGTCGTGCTCCCCGCGCTCGCGCTCGCCCTCCCGGGTTCCCTCGGAGCCCAGGCCGGGGATCCTCCACCGCCTCCCGACACGGTCTTCACCGTACCCGCGGCGGAGCGCTCCGGGGACGGCGGGAACGCGGCCCCCGGAGGATGGTGGCACACGCTCGGGAGCGTCGTCGCCCTGGTCGACCGCGAGCGCTTCGTCTTCGTGGGGGCGCGATGGACCCGATTCGCCCCCGACGCCGTCGGCTTCGACGTGTCGGCGGGGCTGGCTCCGCGGTTCGCGGCCTCGGGCATGGCGGTCCTGGGGCTCGACCTGGACTTCGTGGCACCGGGGTCGGGCCGGGGGGTCCTCGTCCGGCCGGTGTGGGGGGTGACGGGCCTCGCCCTGGTCGGAGACGGTGCGCTGGTGGTGCCGGGCTTCAACGCGGGGCTCGTGGTCGCCACGCCCGCCGCGGCGGGCGCGCGGATCCGGTTCGACCTTCGGACGCGGTTCTGGGGGGTCGGGGAGGAGGGGCTGACGACGTGGAGCCTCGGAGTCGGCGTCATGTGGCGCTGAGGGCGTCGCCCGGGCGTCGGCTCCCGGTTCGCACCCGGGCCGGGGGTCTCGCCCCCGACCCGGGCCGTCGGTGCCGCTAGTACCGGTAGTGGTCCGGTTTGTACGGACCCTCCCTCTCCACGCCGATGTAGGTCGCCTGCTCGTCGGTGAGCTCCGTCAGCTTCGCGCCGAGCTTGTCCAGGTGGAGCCGGGCGACCTTCTCGTCCAGCCGCTTCGGCAGCACGTAGACCCTCTTCTCGTACTCCTCGTGGCGAAGGGCCAGCTCGATCTGGGCGAGAACCTGGTTGGTGAAGCTGGCGCTCATGACGAAGCTGGGATGACCGGTGGCGCACCCCAGGTTCAGGAGGCGCCCCTCGGCCAGGACGAGGACCGAGTGTCCGTCCGGGAAGATCCACTCGTCGTACTGCGGCTTGATGTTGACCTTCCGGATGCCCTCGATGCGCTTGAGCCCGGCCATGTCGATCTCGTTGTCGAAGTGGCCGATGTTGCCGACGATGGCCTGGTCCTTCATGTGGCTCATGTGGTCGGCGGTGATGACGTCCCTGTTCCCGGTGGCCGTGATGAAGATGTCGGCCTCGTCGAGCACGTCCTCGATGCGTCGGACCTGGAACCCCTCCATCGAGGCCTGGAGCGCGCAGATGGGGTCGATCTCGGCGATCACGACCCGGGCCCCCTGGCCCTTGAGCGCCTGGGCGCACCCCTTGCCGACTTCGCCGTAGCCGCACACGACGGCCGTCTTGCCCGAGATCATCACGTCGGACGCCCGGTTGAGCCCGTCGAGCACGGAGTGCCGGCACCCGTAGATGTTGTCGAACTTCGACTTCGTGACCGAGTCGTTGACGTTGATGGCGGGGAAGAGGAGCGTCCCGTTGCGCTCCATCTCGTAGAGCCGGTGGACGCCCGTGGTGGTCTCCTCGCTGACGCCGCGCACGTGGGCCGCCAGCCGGTGCCACTTGTGGGGATCCTCCTCCATGGACCGACGCAGCAGGTCGAGGATGACCCCCCACTCCTCGGGCTCGGTTTCGGCGTCGTGGTCGGGCACCTCGCCGTCCTTCTCGAACTCGACGCCCTTGTGGAGCAGGAGCGTCGCGTCCCCCCCGTCGTCGACGAGCAGGTCGGGGCCTGAGCCGTCGGGCCACCGGAGCGCCTGGTCGGTGCACCACCAGTACTCCTCGAGCGTCTCGCCCTTCCAGGCGAAGACGGCGGGGCCGGCGGGGGCGTCGACGGATCCCTCGGGGCCCACCACCACGGCCGCGGCCGCGTGGTCCTGCGTGCTGAAGATGTTGCACGAGACCCAGCGGACGTCGGCGCCGAGCTCGGCCAGCGTCTCGATCAGCACCGCCGTCTGCACGGTCATGTGCAGCGAGCCCATGATCCTCAGACCCGCGAGGGGCTGCTGGGGCCCGAACTCCTCCCGCGCGGCCATGAGTCCCGGCATCTCCTTCTCGGCCAACCGGATCTCCTTGCGGCCCCACTCGGCCAGCGAGAGATCCGCCACCTCGTACGGCGGCCGATCTCCGTTACCCGCGTCTGGCTTCGTCTCGTCTCCGTGCATCACTGCGGTGTCCATGTCTCTTCGTCCTCGTTGGTCGTATGGGGGCATCGCGTTCAGTCTCTCTTCCTTCCGTGGGCCACGAACAGCAGGGGGCCCTGGGCTTCCGGGGTCGGGGGCAGGGGCCGGACCCGCGTCCTCTCGAAGCCCGCCTTCGCGAGCCATTCCAGGAAGAGGGACGCTTCGAAGCCCTGCCAGAGGTGACCCATCTCCTCCCTGTACTCGACCCGGTCGTGGGGACGCATGTCCACGACGAGGAGCCTCCCCCCCCGGCCAAGGACCCGGGCCGCCTCGGCCAGCGCGGCCGGTGGGTCCGGCACGTGGTGGAGGACGAGGGCCAGGATCGCCAGGTCGGCCTCGCCGTCCT
>JASFUL010000304.1:0-6816 GCA_050050315.1 Gemmatimonadota bacterium | reverse complement strand
CCTCGTGCTCGCCCTCGTCCTCGCCCGTCCGTCGGCCGGACAGGGCCAGGTCACCCGCGAGGACTACCAGCGCGCCGACAGCCTGGCCGAGCTCCTGCCGGACCTGGTCGTGGGCGAGGCGGAGGAACCCCACTGGCTGGACGACGGCAGCGGTCGCTTCTGGTACCGCGTGTCGGTGGAGGGGGGCGACCGCTTCGTCCTGGTCGAGCCGGACCTCCCCCGGAAGGGACCGGCCTTCGACCACGACCGGCTCGCGGCGGCGCTGAACGAGGTCCGGGATGACACGCTGACGGCGCTCACGCTCCCGTTCCGCGAGCTGGAGTACCGCGATTCGGCGACGGCGATCGAGTTCGAGGTGGCGGACTCGACGTGGCGCTGCGGGCTCGCCGACTATCGATGTGAGAACCGTGGGCCCGGGAAGGAGGAGGGGCGCGACCGCCCCTATCCCTGGCAGGCCGGTCCGGGCCAGCGCTGGCGCCTCAACGACGGGGGAACGGTGGCCTCGCCCGACGGACGCCTGGAGGCCTTCATCCACAACCACAACCTGGCCGTGCGCGAGCCGGGGTCCGAGGAGCACACGTTGCTGAGCCGCGAGGGCAGCGAGGGCAACGCCTACGCCCTGAGCTCCATCGTGTGGTCGCCGGAATCGAGCCGCGTCGCGGCCTACCGTGTGGTCCCGGGCTACGAGCGCAGGATCCACTACGTCGTCTCCTCCCCCGAGGACCAGCTCCAGCCGCGCGACTCGTCGCTGCTCTACGCCAAGCCCGGGGATGTGCTGGACCGGGAGATGCCCGTCGTGTTCGACGTGGAGACGGGCGAGCAGATCCTCGTCGACGACGGCCTCTTCCCCAATGCGTACCGCATGTCGGACCTGGAGTGGAGGGAAGACGGCCGGCACCTGACCTTCGAGTACAACCAGCGGGGTCACGAGGTCTACCGGGTGATCGAGATCGACGCCGTCACCGGCTCCACCCGGGCGGTGATCTCCGAGGAGCCGGAGACGTTCTTCGACTACAGCCAGAAGCGCTTCCGCCGCGACATCGACGACGGCCGCGAGATCCTGTGGATGTCCGAGCGGAGCGGGTGGAACCACCTCTGGCTCTACGACGGCGAGACCGGCCGGGTGAAGAACCAGGTCACCCGGGGGGAGTGGGCGGTCCGGGGCATCGATTCGGTGGACGTGGAGGGCCGCCGTGTCTTCTTCCGGGCCAGCGGGATGAACCCGGACGAGGACCCGTACTTCGTGCACCACTACTCCATCGGCTTCGACGGCGACGGCCTCATCGCCTACACCCCGGAGAGGGGCGACCACGACGTGAGCTTCTCGCCCGACGGGCGCTGGTACGTCGACCGCTGGTCCAGGATCGACCGGCCCCCGACGGCGGTGCTGCGCCGGACGAGCGACCAGGCCGTGGTCATGGAGCTGGAGACGGCCGACGCCTCGTCCCTGCTGGCGACGGGGTGGAGCTACCCGGAGGTGTTCGTGGCGAAGGGGAGGGACGGGGTGACCGACATCTGGGGGATCATCATCCGCCCCATCGGCTTCGACCCATCGAGGAGGTACCCGGTCGTCGAGAGTATCTACGCGGGGCCCCACGGGAGCTTCGTCCCCAAGAGCTTCACCGTGAACGCCCGGCGGCAGGCGCTCGCCGAGCTCGGCTTCGTCGTGGTCCAGATCGACGGAATGGGCACCAACAACCGCTCCAAGGCGTTCCACGACGTGGCCTGGAAGAACCTGGGGGACGCGGGCTTCCCCGACCGCATCCTCTGGCACCGGGCGGTGGCGGACCGCTACGGCTGGTACGACATCGACCGGATGGGCATCTACGGAACCTCGGCCGGGGGCCAGAACGCCATGGGCGCCCTGCTCTTCCACCCCGACTTCTACGACGTGGCGGTCTCCGCCGCGGGCTGCCACGACAACCGGATGGACAAGATCTGGTGGAACGAGGCGTGGATGGGCTGGCCCCTCGGCCCTCAGTATTCCGAGTCGTCCAACGTGGACAACGCCTGGCGCCTGGAGGGGGAGCTGCTCCTCATCCTCCCCGAGGTGGACACCAACGTCGATCCGGCGTCCACCCTCCAGGTCGTGGACGCGCTGATCGAGGCGGAGAAGGACTTCGACTTCCTCATGGTCCCGGGCGCCGACCACGGCACGGGCGGCGAGTACGGCGTCCGGAAGCGGAACGACTTCTTCGTCGAGCACCTGCTGGGCCAGCGGCCGCCGCGGTGGAACCGGTTGGTGGACCGGAAGGGGGCCGGAGGTCGGTAGGTCGCCGACGGGCTCGCGCCCCGCTACATCCCCCCGCGACTCCAGGGGGGGACGACCTCGTTGGAGCGCGCGTAGGCGATCATCTGTCCGAGGTGCTCGTGCATGTGGACCGTGGCCAGGACCCAGAGCCGTTGCTGGGGCGCCTGGTTGCCGAAGAGGTCCACCATCTCGCCGAGGGCTTCGTCGCCCTCCGCTTCCATGGCGGCCTTCACGTGGGCGAAGGAGGCCTCGAGCGTCTCGATGATCTCGTCGCGAGACAGGTCGCGGCTCTCGAAGGCGACGGCCGACTGATAGTCGCTCGTGATGCCGGTCTCGGCGGGTGCCGGGACGCCGACCGGGATGGTCAGCAGGTAGTTGTCCGCGATCACGTGCTTGAAGACCTCGGACACCGAGCGCACGCCGTCCATGGGCCGCCAGTCCCAGTCCTCGGCGGGAATGGCGCGGGCCAGTCCCACCAGCTTGCTCTCCACCTGGGACACGTCGTCCACGAGGTTGGCCATCAGGCTCGGGGTCTCCTGGGCCGCGACGATTCCGCCGGTGCCGGCGGTGAGGGCGAGGGTCGTGACCAACGTGGTGGCTGCGAGGCGGGGCTTCATGGCAACGGGGCTCCTTGGCGATTGGAGGATCCTACTCGATAAGGCCGAGGCGAAGCGAGGGGAATACTCGGCCGCCCGGCTCGAGGATCCGCGGTCATGCCCCGGGAGGGTCGCGAGGCTCCGAGTGGGCGGGCACCTCGATCTGGAGCGGATCTCACACTTCCGCCGCGAGCCGTTCCAGCCCCTCGAGCACGGCCGAGTCGGCCTCGCCGGAGCCCCCGGCGGGACCGGGAGCCCGCGCGATCCGCTCCAGGACCGCGTCGGCCCACGTGCGCAGCTCGCGGGCGTAGGAACCGTAGGCCGCACCGATCCCGGGCCGCAGCGGCTCGATGCGGCGGGCCGTCCGGACGCGCGGGGCGATGTTCGGCGCGAGCCTTGGAGGCGAGAGGGGCGGCAGCTCCGGGAGCGCCTCGCCGGAGAACAGCGGCGGCATCGCGTATTCCCCCACCGAATCGGCACCGGGAACGGCGCGCGCGACGTCGTCCAGCGTGCTCCTGACGCCGGCCAGCGCCGTGTTCGGGGGCTCGGCCAGGACCCGCCGGACGGCGCCGGACGCCGCGTGCCCGCCCCGCCACGCGCGGGCGGCTTCGTCGGCGGCGCGACCGAGAGTGTCGGCAGCGGAGGTCTCCAGCTCATGCGCGATCTCTCGCACCCGCGTGGACGCGCGTCGAAGACGCTTCCGACGGTCCAGGCCGTCCCCGAGGGACGTCCCGCGCGGACCGTCCAGCGCCGAGCCGACGGCCGAGACCAGCCGCCGGAGCCGCTGGCGCAGCCGTGAGCGCGAGCGGTCGCCGCGGTCGCGCAGGAGCGGGGCGAGGGACTCCCGGCCGAGGGTGTCCAGCCCCGTCTCGTGTCCGACCACGGTCGAGATCGGAAGCACCGCAGGCGCGGCGATCCCCAGCCCTCGCCCGACCTCGGCGCGGACGTACGCGAGCGTCTCCTCGAGCTGCTCGCCCGGGACCAGATCCGCCTTGCTCAGCAGGATGCGCCAGTCCACGCCGGCGCTGCGGAGCCCCGACAACAGCGCCAGGTCGTCCTGGTCGATCGCGTTCCCCGCCGCGATCAGCACCAGCCCGAGGTCACAGCGCGGCAGCCAGGCGAAGGCCGACGCCGTCGTCGGCGTCACGTAGGCTCCCACGCCGGGGGTGTCCAGGAACCGGATCCCTTCGGGTGCGGTGGGCGCGTGGATCTCGAGCGCCGTCACGCCGAGGCGGTTCCCCGGGTTCTCGGACTCGGCCGCGAAGCGGGCGACGGCCTCGAGCGGATGGGTCTCCGTGCGCGTTCCCGCGAACCGCACCAGCACCTCGGGCTCACCCCGCTCGACCCGCAACGGAAGTGCGGTCACGGGCGTGGCTCCGACGGGCAGCACCGGGGCCGCGACGAGCGCGTTGACCAGCGACGACTTGCCGGAGCCGATCCGGCCGAAGACGCCCACGTCCACGGCCGGCGACGTGGCGCGCTCCGCCAACGCGGCGATCTCGGGGTAGAGCTCGACGAGCTCGTGCTCACGAGCCGCCACGAGGGCGCCGCGCAGCACCTCCCCCGCCGGACCCTCCACGCCCCCGACCTGCGCCTCCAGGTCCGCGTAGGCGCCGCCTCGCAGCAGGTCGAGGAAGCGGGAGACGAGGGCCCGGAGCTCCGCGGTGACGGCGTCCACGAGCTCGCGATCGTCGCAGTCCAGGGCGCCGTAGCCCCGGAGCGCGGCCGGCTGCATCTCCGAGAGCGCGACGTCGATGAACGTCAGCAGCGTCACCGCGCTCCAGCGCGCCGAGACCGTCGGCTCCGAACGCTCCACCCCGAGCTGCGCCAGCGCGTCCAGCATCGCGGCCCGCAGCTCGCCGACGAGCGACAGCAGCATGCGTGACTCGTAGCGCGAGAGGTCCGGCCGCTCCTTCGAAAACGGCGACAGGTCTTCGCGCGCCAACCGGGCGACGTCGTCCAGCAGCTCGCTCACGTGGCCGAACGTGGCCCGGACGAACCTCTCCTGCGACCGGTTCATGGCCGTGCCCGCAGGCCGCGGTCGGACCGTCGGCGGTATCGAGACCCTCGAGCCGATGCTACCAGCGCTCGTCCTCCGGCACGTCGTGGGGTCGGTTGGATGAGCATCCCCCCGAGACACGGAATCCTCCCACCGGGCATACGCCCGGGGGAGGAGTCATCAGCATCCCGGCGCGGGGCGGATGCGGTTGCCGGCGAACTCCATCGCCTCAGCTGAGCTACACGATACGCCGATGTTCGAGGTGGCGGCAAGATTCGACCGGACGGGAGGGAGGCTGATTCAGCGCTCCCCGTCCGTCCTGTATCTCGCGAGCAGAGCCTGGAAGCGGGGATGCCGGCGGAGGGGATCGAGGAGGGGGTCGGTCAGGTACCGGGAATGCACCCTCCCCTGCTCGAGATAGTCCAGGGCCCGCTCTTCCTCTCCCAGGACGGTGAGCACACGAGCCCAGTGGACTTCCCGGTCCGGATGCCCGAACTCCCGAAGCGCGGACCGGGCCTCGGCAGCCCTGCCCTCCAGCGCGTCGACCAGCGCCAGGAAGCCCCTCGCTTGCCTGGGAGGGCCCGATCGCTGGAGATCGGCCGCGGCCGCCGCTCCGTCCAGGTCGCCGGCCGCGGCCCTCGCGAGCCCACCGTAGATGTACCCGTCTGCATAGTCGGACTCCAGGGCGACGGCGGTGTCGAAGAACGCTGCCGCTCGCTCGGGCTCTCCGTTGAAACAGGCGATCCGTCCCCGGCGGTTGTAGGTGATGTACCGAGTGGCCGGATCGATTCGCTCGGCCTCCAGGGAGTGGGCGATCGCCGCGGAGTCGTCCCCCATGATGAGGCTCGCCGCGGCCACAAGGACTGCGCCAGATGGTGCCGGGGATCCAGCGTGACCGCCCGCTCGAATGCCGCGACGATGGCCGGAGGGTCGTACGGGTCGAGGAGGAAGCGGTTGTACCCCTTGGCGACCCAACCGTCCGCGTGCGTCGGCGCCAGGCGGATGGCGCGCTCCGCCGCTTCGAGCCCCGCGCGCAGGAGTGCGTCGTCCGTCTCGTCTCCCGTCCACTCGAAGTCGACCTTCCGGGCACAGCACAGTCCGATTCCCGCATACGCCTCGGCGAACTCGGGGTCGGCCGCGACGGCCAGGCGGTACTCCCGCAACGCACGCTCGGCCGACGTCGCCACCGGCTCGCCGAAGAGCACGTTGCCACGGATGTAGTGATCGAAGGCCTCGAGGCTCGACGTCGGCACCGCCCCGATGCGCCGCTCCTCCTCGGGCGGGATCTCGGCGTGCACCCGGGAGGCGATCCGCTGGGCAATCTCGGCCTGCGTACGGATGTACTCCTCCGGCGAGTAGGGGCTGTCGAAGTTCTCCGACCAGACGTGCTCGTCCGTCCGTCCGTCGACGAGCTGGACCGTGACGCGCACCAACCCTCCACCGATGCGCGCGCTCCCCTCGATGAGGAAGTCCGCTCCAAGCTCCGCAGCGATGGCCCCGAGCGCCGGACGGCTCGCCCGGTCCCTGTAGCGATCCACGGAGAAACGGGAGGTGACCCTCAACGCCGAGATGTGAGCGAGCCTGGAGATGAGCTCTTCGTGCACGCCGTCGGCGAAATACGCGTCGTCCGCCGCTGGGCTGTTGTTGTCCAGGGGGAGGACGGCGAGAAGGGGTCGTGCCTCGTCCCCCGAAGGAGCAGACGCGCCGACGGCTGCGTTCTGCCCCTCGTTTCCGACCTCCCGTCGGGATCCGAACAAGGTGACGGCGCTGCCCGTGAGGACCAGGAGGAGGGCGATCATGAGGAGCTCCGGGCCGCCCACGCGCTGGCGCCCCTGCTCGCCGTTGTACCAGGCCAGCACCAGGGTGATCGGCAAGCCGGCGACCCGCAGCCCGAGCACGCCCTGCTGGAAAGCGTCGGACAGGTGAAGCGGCTCGGCCACCGCGTCCATGACCTGGACGATGACGAACGC
>JASFUL010000303.1:0-6821 GCA_050050315.1 Gemmatimonadota bacterium | reverse complement strand
CCCGCCGCACCCACCGCCCGGGTGGTGGAGGCGCGGGGCTCCGCCCGCGCCGCTGCCCGTGAGGGGGGAGGCCCGGTGGCCCTTCGGGGCGGCCGGGTCTCTTCGAGTGGTGGGGCGCCCGGTCGTCCTTCGGGGCGGCCGGGTTTCTTCGTCAGGTGGGGTGCCCGGTGGTCCTTCGGGGCGGCCGGGTTTCTTCGCGTGGTGGGGTGCCCGGTCGTCCTTCGGGGCGGCCGGGTCTCTTCGCGTTCCGGGCCCGGTGGGCCTCGGGGGGGGAGTCCGCGGCCTGCGCCGGTGGGCGCCTCACTCGAAGGAGAAGACGACGCCCACGTCCAACCCGGGGCCGTGGAGCGGGTGCGCGAAGAGATCGTAGAGCCGATCGGTCAGGGCCACGCGCACCGAGGCAACGCTCCGTACGTCCCGCTCGAGCACCAGTCCCACGAGAACGTGCTGGCGACTCTGGAAGCCGTCCACCGGGATCCTCGGATCGCCGTTCTCCGCCACGGGACGAACCCACGCGAAGCCGAGACCCGCCCGGGCGAACAGGTCCACGGTCCCCCGGTGGAGCGGGTAGTCGACGCCCGTGGTCGCCAGGAGCCACTCGTTGCGGACAGAGGCGCCGGGGGCGGCCTCGGGGTCGCCGGGAGCCAGGCCGCTCGTCCTCCCCCACCTGACCGCCTGGAACAGCCGGAGGCGCGGGCCGCCCCAGGCGAGCCGCAGGCCGAGGACCCAGCCGGTCTCCCGGTCGGGTGCGAACACGTCTCGGAACAGGCCGGCCGACGGCTCGAGCGAGAGCCGGGTCCGGGAGGCCCAGCTCACCTGGGCCGGCGCTGCGGACGGGGCGAGGAGCGCGGCGAGGGCGAGGCCCGCGGCGATGCGGGCAGTGGATCCAGCCATGGCGTGGTGGGGTGGGGATGGGCGTTCGGCGCACCCCGGGGGACGTGCGAGGGCGGCCGAGGCACACGTGCGTGGCCGCAGCCGGTTCCGCGGATTGGGAGGCCCACCGGCAGGCCGCCCGCGTTGACCCGGTGGGCCCGGTGCGTTAGTCTCGGGACATGATCGATCGTAGCCAGTTCCGGACCGTCACGACCCCCACGACCCGGGCCACCGGGGCGGTGGTGGAGGTGCGCGGCTAGGCCGGCGGCGACGATCATGGCCAGCGGCGCGACCTCCCCCGGGAGGCCGCGCTTTTTTTGTGACATGGACGGAACGGGAGGGGTGCCGGCGGGGTCCACAGACCGCATCTCCCCGGACCCGAGGACCGAGTCAGCGTCATGAGCGGTGAAGAGACGATCCAGGTGAAGCTCCCCGACGGGAGCGTGATGGAGCTCCCCCGGGGCTCCACGGTGGGAGACCTCGCCCGCGCCATCGGGCCGGGGCTGGCGAGGGCCGCCGTGGCGGCCTCCGTCGGGGGCCAGGTGCGGGACCTCATGTCCCAGCTGGAGGACGGCGACGACGTCCGGATCCTGACCCAGCGCGACCCGGAGGCGCTGGCGGTGCTCCGCCACTCGGCGGCTCACGTGCTCGCCACGGCGGTGCGGGATCTGCGGCCCGGGGCCGGGATCGGCTTCGGTCCGGCCATCGACGAGGGGTTCTACTACGACTTCGAGGTCGACGAGCCGTTCACGCCCGACGATCTCGACCGCTTCGAGCAGAAGATGCACGAGGTGGCCGAGGCGGATCAGCCCTTCGAGCGGCGCGTCGTCGACCATGAGGAGGCCCGGGAGCTCTTCGCGGACGACCCGCTGAAGCTCGAGCGGCTGGACGAGTTCGACGAGGACGAGGTCATCTCCGTGTACCGCAACGGACCCTTCCTGGACCTGTGTCGGGGCCCCCACGTGCCGAGCACGGGTCGTCTGGAGCACTTCAAGCTCCTCTCGACGGCCGGGGCGTACTGGCGGGGCGACGAGAACCGGCAGATGCTGCAGCGCATCTACGGGACGGCGTTCTTCGGCCGGAAGGAGCTGAAGAAGCACCTCCAGCGGCTGGAGGAGGCGAAGAAGCGAGACCACCGGCGGCTGGGGAGGGAGCTCGACCTGTTCACGACGGACGAGCGGGTCGGCGCCGGCCTCGTCCTGTGGAAGCCCAACGGGGCGATCGTGCGCAGCGAGATCGAGCGCTACGAGCAGGACCTGATCCGGCGGCACGGCTACGACCTGGTGTACACGCCCCACATCGCCAGCGAACGGCTCTTCGAGATCAGCGGCCACCTCGAGAACTTCGCCGAGAACATGTTCGGCGCCATGGAGGTGGAGGGGGCGCGCTATCGACCGAAGCCCATGAACTGCCCGGGTCACATCGCGATCTACGAGAGCGAGCAGCGTTCGTATCGCGACCTCCCGATCCGCATGGCGGAGTTCGGCACGGTCTACCGCTACGAGCGGAGCGGAGTGCTCCACGGAATGCTCCGGGTCCGGGGCTTCACGCAGGACGACGCCCACGTCTTCTGCACGAGGGATCAGGTCACGGGCGAGATCGAGCGGCTCCTCGACCTGGTGGACGAGATGCTCGCCACGTTCGGCTATCCCTACTCGATCGTCCTGGCGACGAAGCCCGAGAAGGCTCTCGGCACGGACGAGGAGTGGGCGTGGGCCGAGAAGATGCTGGCCGACACGCTGAAGGGACGCGACGTGGAGTTCGACCTGGACGAGGGGGGCGGGGCCTTCTACGGGCCCAAGCTGGACTTCGAGCTGATCGACGCCATCGGCCGCCAGTGGCAGGGGCCCACGGTCCAGCTCGACTTCAACCTGCCGGAGCGCTTCGGGCTCGAGTACGTGGGCGAGGACAACGAGCCGCACCGGCCCGTCATGCTCCACCGGGTGCTCGTCGGCTCCATGGAGCGCTTCGTGGGGGGTCTCATCGAGCACTACGCCGGTGCCTTCCCCCTCTGGCTGGCGCCCGAGCAGGTCCGGGTGCTGCCCATCAGCGAGCAGTGGTCGGAGAGCGCCCGGTCGCTCGTGGAGCGGCTGGTGCAGGAGGGGGTCCGCGCCTCGCTGCACGACCGCGAGACGCTCGGCTACCGGATCCGGGACGCAGAGAAGAGGAAGGTGCCGTACATGGGCGTGATCGGCGAACGGGAGGCCGACGCCGGCACGGTGGCGGTCCGCAAGCGCGGCGCCGGAAAGAAGCAGGACGTGATGGATCGCGAGGAGTTCGTCGCACGGCTTTCGGAGGAGATCCGGAGCCGCGCACTGGGCTGAGGACCAGGCCGGGTGGACGCCAACGTGTGCGCGCACGGTCGGTTCCCGACCGCGGGGACCGTGGGGCCGGTGCGACGGGCGTCACGCGCCTTGACGGAGAGCGGGATTGCGGCGATTTTGTGGGCTCGCGTCCGCTCGGCCGATGGCTGTCGGACGGGCGCACGACAGCAGAGGAAGCGGGCCGCTCGACTCACGGCCCCGCCTTTCGGCCCCGTCCCGGCGCCAGACGCCGGGCGGATACGCCGCCGGGTCGACCAGGGTCGGGCGTCCGGAGGGGTCTCCGGCGCCCCCCGCGTCGTGGGCCCGGCTCCGCTGCCGGGCTTTTTTTCGTCCGGCGGTCGACCGTAACCATCCCCGGAGGGAGAGCCATCAACGAGAAGCGGGTCCGCGTGAACGACCAGATCCGGATCAGCCCGATCCGGCTCATCGGCGCGGACGGAGAACAGCTCGGGATCGTCTCGCTGGACGATGCGCGCGAACGGGCAAACGAGGAGGGCCTGGACCTCGTCGAGGTGGCGCCGGACGCACGGCCCCCCGTGGTCAAGTTGATGGACTACGGGAAGTTCAAGTACGAGCAGGCGCGGGCCGCCCGGGAGGCGCGCAAGAAGCAGCACACGACCCACGTGAAGGAAGTGAAGTTCAGGCCGGGCATCGAGGAGCACGACTACCAGTTCAAGATCCGGCACGCCCGGCGCTTCCTCGAAGAAGGCAACAAGGTCCGGCTCACCATGATGTTCCGGGGTCGGCAGGTGACCCACCCGGAGATCGGGATGGAGGTCCTGGAGCGGGCGCGGGAGGATGTGTCCGACCTCGGCGCAGCCGAGTCGACTCCTTCCTTCGAAGGCCGGATCATGTCGATGATCGTGGCGCCGCGGAAGAGCTAGCGGCACCCGGTCGAGCAGAGCGAGAATCGAGCGGCCCGTGCGGGACGGGCGGGCGGCGACGCGGGAGGCATCATGCCGAAGATGAAGACGAATCGGGGTGCGGCGAAGCGGTTGAAGAGCACCGCCAAGGGCAAGCTCAAGAGGAACAAGGCCTACAAGCGCCACATCCTGACCAAGAAGAACCAGAAGCGGAAGCGCCAGCTGCGCAAGTCGACCCTCGTCTCGAAGGCCGACGAGAAGCGGATGAAGCGCCTCCTACCGTACGCCAAGTAAGGGAGGTCCGTCATGCCTCGCTCGACCGCTGCAGGTGCGCGCAGGAAGCGCAAGAAGAAGATCCTGAAGGCCGCCAAGGGCTACTTCGGCGGCCGGAAGAACCTCTACCGTACCGCGAAGGACGCGGTGGAGAAGGGGTGGGAGCACGCGTACCGGGATCGGAAGAAGAAGAAGGGCAACTTCCGCCGGCTCTGGATCACGCGGATCAACGCCGCGGCCCGACAGCACGACATGTCCTACTCGCGTTTCATGCACGGGTTGGACCGGTCGGGCGTGGAGCTGGACCGCAAGGCGCTGGCCGACCTCGCGGTACGCAATCCCGCCGCGTTCGAGGCGTTGGTGGAGCGTGCCCGGGAGGGGCTGGCCGAGGGCGAGTGAGGCGGCGCTCTCCCACGCCCCGGGGCGCGCCCCCTCCCGGGGCGGCCCCCCCGAGCCCGTCAGGGTCCCGCGGCCCCGTCGTCGCGGGACCCTCTTCACTTGTGCGGCGCCGTCGACACGGGGCCATTCGCGTCGCGCTTGGTCCTGGCCGGTGGGGTCCTTATCGTTACCCGAGTCGCCGGAGAAGCCCCCGGATCGCGTGACACGATGAGCAGCCAACCAGACCTGCTGAAGGAGCTCGAGACCCTCGAGGGTCAGGCCCTCGACCGGGTGCGGACCGCCTCCGACGGAGGTCAGCTCGAGGGCGTCCGCATCGAGTACCTCGGCCGCAAGGACGGCAAGATCAGCGGCGTCCTGCGGCAGCTGGGCGACCTCCCCGCCGAGGCCCGGCCGACGGTCGGGGCCGAGGCGAACCGCGTGAAGGCCGTCCTGCAGGAGGCGCTGGAATCGAGGGCCGTGGAGCTGGCGGCCGGGCCCGACGAGGCGCCCGAGCTCGACCTCACCCTTCCCGGGCGCCGCGCGTGGATCGGAAGCCGTCACCCCGTCCAGCAGGTCATGGACGAGATCTGGGGGATCTTCCGGGACATGGGCTTCACCCGTGCCCGGGGTCCGGAAGCCGATTCGGAGTGGTACAACTTCGTCGCGCTCAACACGCCCCTCGACCATCCGGCGGCCGACGAGCAGGACACGATCTACCTGGAGGACTCGGTCCTGCTCCGGAGCCACACGTCGCCGGTCCAGATCCGGACCATGGAGCGGTGGGACCCGCCGATCCGGATCATCGCACCTGGTTGGGTCTACCGGCGCGACACCTACGACGCGACCCACACGCCGGCCTTCCTGCAGGTGGAGGGGCTGGTGGTGGACGAGGGAATCACCTTCATCGACTTCAAGGCGACGCTCGCGGAGTTCGCCCGTCGTATGTGGGGACCGGGTACGCGCATCCGGCTGCGCCCGTCCTTCTTCCCCTTCACGGAGCCGAGCGCCGAGGTCGACGCCAAGCGGATGATCACCCGGCCGGACGGGACCCGCGTCGAGTCCGACTGGATCGAGATCATGGGCGCGGGCATGGTGGATCCGGCCGTTCTCGAGAACGCGGGCTACGACAGCGAGCGCTACACCGGCTTCGCCTTCGGCATGGGCCCGGCCCGGATGGCCCTGCTAAAGTACGACGTCCCGGACCTGCGCCTCTGGTTCGAGAACGACATGCGCTTCCTGGCGCGCTTCGGCGGCCCCCCGCCGCCACCCTCCCGGAGCGCCGGGGAGGGGGGACGATGAACGTGTCCCTGCGGTGGCTCCAGGCCCTGGCGCCGGACGTCGACCTGGATCCCGACGCGGTCTCGCACCGCCTGGCCGCCCGGGGCGCGCCCGTCGAGGGCGTCGTCGCGCTGGCCGAGGGGCTGGGGGATGTCGTGGTGGCCCGGGTGGAAGCGGTGGACCCGCACCCCGACGCCGATCGCCTGACGGTGTGCAGGATCGTGGCGGGCGGCGACGGCGGATCCCGACGCGTGGTGTGCGGCGCGCCCAACGTCCGTGCGGGGGGCCTGTATCCGTACGCGCCCGTCGGGGCGACGCTGCCGAACGGGATGGCGATCCGGCGCGTCGAGATCCGGGGCCAACCGTCCGAGGGCATGCTGTGCTCGGCCCGGGAGCTCGGCCTCGGCGCCGACCACTCGGGGCTCCTCGACCTTCCGGACGGGCTCGAGCCCGGGGCGCCCCTGGTGGAGGCCCTGGACCTCCGCGACTGGCGCCTCGACGTCGAGATCACGGCCAACCGGGGAGACATGCTGAGCCACCTCGGGATCGCTAGGGAGGTGGCCACGGACGGCGTTCGATCGGTCACGCCCACGGCCGTTCCGGGGGGCACCGAGCCGACCTTCGCGCGCGTCGTGGGCGCCCGCGAGGCTTCGGCCGGGGGCGCGACCGTGAGGATCGAGGATCCGGACCTGTGCCGGCGCTACCTCGGGGCCGTGATCCGCGGCGTGGAGGTGGGCCCCTCGCCGCCGTGGCTACAGGCTCGGCTGCGGGCCGCCGGCGCCCGCCCGATCAACAACGTGGTCGACGCCACCAACTACGTCCTCCTGGAGAG
>JASFUL010000302.1:0-6833 GCA_050050315.1 Gemmatimonadota bacterium | reverse complement strand
GGAAGCGGCACCCACGAGACGCTGGTCCGCGAGTCCCTCCACGTGGTGGACGACCAGCGGCGCATCGCTCTGGTGGAGACGCGGACGGACGGAGGCGACACGACTCCGGCCCAGCGCTATCAGCTCGCCGACCACCTCGGCTCGGAGAGCCTGGAGCTGGCCGAGGACGGCGCGGTCATCTCCTACGAGGAGTACCACCCCTACGGCACCACCGCGTTCCAGTGCGCTCGGAGCGCCGGGGAGGCGGAGTCGAAGCGCTATCGGTACATCGGCGAGGAGCGGGATGGGGAGACGGGGTTGCACTCCCACGGAGCGCGCCACTACGCGTCCTGGCTGGGGCGGTGGACGAGCGCGGACCCGGCGGGGCTGATCGACGGCTCGAACCTCTACCGGTTCACCCGAAACAACCCGGTGATGCTGACCGACCGCAGCGGGCTCGGACCGGACGACGACGAGGATCCGGTCGACCTGGGGCCGTTTCGGCTGAGCAATCTCCAGCTCACCGGATTGAGCGGTGGCGCCAGGCTTCGCCTGGGTCTCCAGGGCCTGTTCTCTTCGGACCCTGTCTCTCTCTCCGTGGAGAGCGCCTCGTTGGCCGGGAGGCTGGATTTCAGCTCCGATCTGGCCATCCCGAGCCTCGGCCTGGAAGGTGGCACCGGCGACTATCACCTGAACCTGAGCGACATCAGCGTCGACAGCGGGCACGCCCATGCGGACATCCGGGGGCGTGCTCGCCTGGACGCCGGCCCGCTCTCCTTGTCCATTCGTGCCTACGCCGACCTGACGACACGGCTGGATGAGCGCATCGTCGTGAACCAGTGGCAACGGCATGCACAGCGAAGCCTGGAAGCGACCCGCGGAAACGTCGACGTGTTCGCCACCCCGAGGATCTTCGGCCACGAAGTCGGCTTCTTCGCGCTCCGAGCCGAGACGGAGGGGGGCGGCGAGGGGACCACCTCCTTGTCGGGTCGCCTGGGCCTGGGCGACCTCACTCTGGGCAACATCCAGGGAGCGGGTACCTTCTCGGCCGGATTCTTCCTCGACGACGAGTGGGTTCCCGGGAGCTTCAATCTCGCCGGAGACTTCTCCGGCGGGTTGCCCCCGCTGGCCTACTCCTGGGGATCGTGGTCCTTCGATCTAAACAGGGGCCTTGAAGCCTCGGGGCACTACCTCGGTTTGCAGGTCGGCCCGATCGATCTCAATCCGGAGATCAATCCCACGGGCAACGTGACCGACGACACTTCCTACTGGCGTCATCGGGACGCGCTGGACGCTGGCGCGGGACCCTTGGGCGGAGAGGTTCCGATGTTCGAGCCGGGGCCCGGCGCCGGGTACACCTACTTCGACTACAGCGAGAGCGGGACGACGATCTTCTCCGTCGGAGCCTCCTTCACCTCGTCGATCGTCCCCTACTCCCCCGGCGGGGCATCGCGACCCTTCGCCAATCCTTCCCTGGGGCCCTTTTTCGGTGCCCTGTTCTCACGATCCTTCTGACGCCATGCAGAGAGCACGAAGCCGACCCGCAGCAAGGACCCGAGACCCATGGCGGCGCGCGGCGACGGCCGTGACGCCGGTTTCCGCGGCTTCACCGGAGGCGAACCCATGTCCAACCCAGACATCGTCCTGAAGATCCGCGTCCTCGACCGGGAGGGAGAGCTCCTTGGCGAGCACGTCCACATCCTCCTGGACCACACCCGCCTCCGAAGCGAGCGCCGCGAGCTCCAGAACGTCGACGCCTCCCGGGAGATCTCGATCGCCGGCCTGCGCCGGGCGCCGGACGGTCACTACAACGTCACCGTCCGGCTTGCCGATCCGGACGAGGAGCAGTCCAAGACCGTCATGATCCCGGCGTCTGGCTTCGCGACGCTCGAGTTCGTCTTCGATCGGCCGGGAATCCCGGACGAACCGGACGATGGAGAGCCGGCCGAGGGCGATTACGAGGTCTACGGCACCGTGCGCCACGAGAGCGGCCTGGCCGCTGCAGGGGTCTTGGTCCGGGCCTACGACCTCGACCTCCGGAACGAAGAGCTCCTCGGGGAGGCCCGGAGCGGGCACGACGGCGCGTACCGGGTGGTCTACTCGGCCAGCCGGTTCCGCGACCGGGAGCGGCGTGGCGCCGACCTGGTGATCCGGGCGATCGGTGACGATGGAGACGAGCTCGCCGCCTCGCCGACCCTGTTCAACGCCCCGCGGCGGGCGAGGATCGACCTCTCGATCCCCCTCGGCCGGGGCCCGGCCCTGTTCGACCGGATCAACGCCGCGGTACGGCCCCTCCTGGGCGACCTGGAGATCGAGGAGCTGGAAGAGGACGAGGAGCACCAGGACCTCGCCTTCCTCGCCGGCGAGACCGGCTTCGCCCAGCGGGACCTGGCGCGGTTCGCCCTCGCGCACCGCCTCACCGAGCCCGGTCTCCCGGCCGAGGCGTGGTTCGCGGTGATGGGAGACTCCCTCCTGGAGTACGAGGAGACCCGCAGCGTGGCGGACCACCTGGTCACGGTCCGGGTGGCGACCGTCGCCTTCGACGAGGCCGCCCTGGGCCGGGCGCTCGACGAGGCCTTCGCGCAGCACGCCATCGCCTCCTCCTTGGCGGCTCACCGGGACGAATGGATCGAGGCGTTCCTCGCCCTGGGCGCCCGCCGCGCCCTGGGAGATCCCCAGAACCCCACCTTCCTGCGGCTGGCTCTCGACGACGCCGGCATCGGCGATCCGGAGCGCCAGGAGAAGCTCGCGCGCCTGTTCAACCGGTACCGGTTCGTTTCGCGGCAGCTCGTCGCCGAGCTCGAAGCGGACCCGGACTTCGGAGAGGCCGAGATCGCGGATCTCCGCACCTCCTACCGGCTCGCCGACCTCACCCAGGGCGACTTCTCGGTGGTCCGGGCGCTGAAGCATGACTTTGAAGTCCGTCGCCCCCAGGATGTCCGCACGCTCGCGAAGCGAAGTGGGGACGAGTGGGTCGACTGGACCGTCGGCAAGCGGCAAGCGGGAGAGATCGACCTGCCGCTCCGGCTCCCGACCGAAGGGGTCCCGCCCGGGCTCTCTCCCGTGTCGGAGGCGGAGATCTACGGCAGGTCCCTGGAACGGCAGCTCCGGAGCGCGTTCCCGACGGCGGCCTTCACCGGGGGGCTGGAGCGCGCGATCGCCGGTGACGGTCCGCGAGGCATCTCCCGTGGCCGGGATCTCGGAGCCTTCCTGGACGGCCACCCGGGCTTCCAGCTGCACCGCACCCGCATCGATACCTTCCTCGACAACGGCGTCGATCCCGAATTCCGGGAGCTCGCCCAGGACCCGGACTTCCGGCTCGAGCTCGGAGGGGTGCAGCGCGTGTTCAAGCTGGCCCCGACCTTCGAGGCGACGGACACCCTCCTGGCCGACGGCGTGCACTCCGCCCAGGGCGTCTACCGCATGGGGGAGAGCGCATTCGTTCGACGGTACGAGAACCAGCCCGGGTTCACGACCGACAGCGCACGGACGACATGGAAACGCGGCCACGACACCCACGCGGCAGTGCTCACGATCTTTGGCGACCTCCAGGCCCTCGATCAGGAGGCCCTGCCGGCGGCCCTCACGACCGGAAACGGGGACGAGCCGATCCCGTTCCCGAACTGGGAGAACCTCTTCCGGGCCGGCGACCTCTGCCACTGCGAGCACTGCAAGTCCGTCCTCGGCCCTGCGGCCTACTTCGCCGATCTCCTGATGTACCTGGGGGACCGCAGCGCAGTGCCACCGGCGGATGACGACGAAGAGGACGCCTCCGCCGCCAGCACCCGGGACGTCCTCTTCCGACGCCGTCCCGACCTGGAATGGCTGGAGCTCGACTGCGACAACGCCCACACCACCCTGCCGTACATCGACGTGGTCTGCGAGGTGCTGGAGAGCGCCGTCGACGTGGACGACGAGAACGAGCTGGTGCTAAGCGGCTTCACGGCGGTTCCGGCCGACCCGGACTCCGCCCGGACGGCCGTGATCGACGAATTCGAGCGGGCGTTCCAGGACCCCGTCAATCAAGGGAAACAGAAGGTCCCACCGGGCAGCGAGCTCACGGTCTCCCAGGTCGAGCCCACGGACCCGGACCGCTGGGTCGTGCACGGCGACGAGGCGACCTACCTGCTGAAGAAGACGGGGGCACCCGACTTCATCGCTCGACTGCTCCCCAACACCAAGGCGAGCAGCGAAGAGCTCCGGGCGTATCCCGCTTACGCCAACCCCAAGGCTTACGCCAAGTTGCGGGAGGCCCGGTTCCCCGGGGCGTTGCCGTTCGACCTCTTCGCGGAGGAGGTGAGAGCCGGGTTCCGGAAGAGCCGTATCGAGCGCTGGGACCTGATGCGGACGCTCCGGGGGCCGAACCCGCCGAACAACCCCTCGGATGGCGACATCGCGGCCGAGTACTTCGGGATCAGCAGCGACCCGGAGGCTCCCTCCGACGAGAAGAGCCTCATCGTCGCCGAGGACACCACGGTGGCCGGGCAGAAGGTCCTCTGGGGCGAGCCCGGCGGCGACTGGCTGGACGTGCTGGCGAACGTCAAGACCTTCCTCGGCAAGACCGGTCTCGAGTACGAGGATCTGCTCGCCCTGATCGATCTGCAGTTCGTCAACCCGGATGGCGAGCTCTTCATCGAGCACCGCGACAGCTCCTGCGACACCGACCAGAAGCGTCTTCGGGGGCTCGACGACGAGCACCTCGACCGGATCCACCGCTTCCTCCGCCTCTGGCGCAAGCTCGAGGGTTGGAAGCTATGGGAGCTCGACCTGGCCATCCGTCACCCGGCGATCGGTGGTCCCCCGCCGAGCCACGAAGCGCTCGACGACGCCTTCCTCGTCGATCTCTACCACTTCGAACGTCTGCGCCACCGACTGGGCGCCAAGGTCACGGTGGAAGAAGCCTGCGCTCTCCTGGCCGACCTGAACACCGAGACCCACTTCGTCGAGGCCCACGCCAAGCGCGCGGGCGGCCTGTACCAGAGCCTGTTCCTCAACCGGCGCTTGATTCAGCCCCTGGACCCGGCATTCGAGGTGGACGCGGTCACCGGTCCACCCAGTGAGCCGATCTCCAGCCACCGGCCGGTCGTCCTCGCCGCGCTCCGGTTGCGCGAAGACGACCTGGTGCGCCTCGAATCCCTCACCCGGCCCTCGGACGGAGCCGCCTACATCGACGGCGATCTGACTCTGGCGAGCCTCTCCTTCCTCTGGCGCCACGCCTGGCTCTCGAAGCTCCTGAAGCTCGGCGTGGCGGAGTGGGCGACCCTATTGAAGCTCCACGGGGAGGACGTGAGCGCCTTCGCGGACGCGGAGGCGGCACTCGATTTCGTCGAGACCGTCGATCACGTGAAGGCGAGCGGTCTGGAGCCCGACGAGCTCGACTGGATCCTGACCGCGAACCGCTCCGCCCGGGCCGCGCTGAAGGAGGCTGACGCCGCCCGCTTCCTGACCGCGTTACGAACCGACCTCGGGGTTCTGCGTGCCGAGTACGACCCCAGCCGCTACGACTTTCTCCAGCCCCCCGCCGACGAGGAGCGACTGACCGGTCTGCTGGCCTCGCTCCTGACCCAGCTCCACCGCGATGAGAACGGTGCCCGGTTCTTCCTCGAGGTCCTACGGGACGAGGTCGCCCTGGAGCAGCCGGTCGAGGGCTGGCCCGCCGCCTTCGAGCTGCCGTCCGGGATCACCGACGCGATCCGGATCCGCCTCGACGGCTCGACGACCCCTCCGACGCTCCGCTTCACCGGTCTGATGACGGCCGACGAGCGCACCACCCTGCTCGAGGACGCGTCGCTCGCCCCGGTGACCGGCCTCCCCGCCTACCAGGACGCGATCGGGGAGCTCTTCCAGGAGCCGCGGCTGGCCCTCAAGCTGCTCGACCCGATCTTCACAGCGCCGCTGGAGGAGCTTCCAGCCGAGGTCGACTTCGGCGCCCTGGCCGATCCCGCCCTGCGGTCGAGGATCACCTACGAAGCGGAGACGCGGCGCCTGCGCGTGGTCAGCATCCTGACACCGGTCGAGAGGGAGGCCCTGCGCGCGCTCTCGAACGACACCGGTTACAGAACGGCGGTGGACACTCTTTTCGACCGGCCCCGGACGGGGACCTTCGCCGCAGAGGAGATCTGGCTCGAGGACGTGGACCTTCAGCTCCCCCTGCGCGACCTCGACGACCCCTCGCAGGACCACCTGAAGGAGAACCTGGCGAAAGCCATCCTGAAGGCCCTGCCCTACCTGTCCAGGATTCTCTCGGAGGACCTGGTGGTCGTCCGAGCGAGCACCGAGCTCGGCCTGGCCGAAGGGCTCACTCACCGCCTGCTGACCGAGTACCCCATGCTACCGGAGACCCTCCTCGCGCACCTGACGGGAGGTTTCGTGACATCCAGCGGCGCCCTGGACGAAAGCTCGGCGAAGACGACCTTCGAGGGTTGGTACTGGGCGCACAGGACCGCCAGGGTTTGGACGGAGTGGTCGCTTACCGTGCCCGACTGGGAGCGGCTCCGTGCGCTCACCCCCGCAGCCCACCTCCTCGACTTCGCCGATCTTCCGCTGGACGAGTCCGACCCGCCGGCGCGCCTCGGCGAGCTTCTCGACACCGACCGACTGCTCCGGTTCCGGGACCGGGTGCCGGAGACCTCGATCACCTTCCTGGAGGTCCTCGAGCGCCTCCACGCCGGCGCCAGCGAGGCGGAGCTCGCCGCCGACGTGGAACGGATGCACGAGGCGTGGACCGCGGCCGACGTGACCGCGCTCGTCGACGCTCTGGACATGACCTTCCCGGCGGACTACCTCCGGGCGGAGAGCTGGGAACGGCTCCACCGGGCCTTCTCCTTCCTCGACCGGCTCCACGCAGGCGCCGC
>JASFUL010000301.1:0-6839 GCA_050050315.1 Gemmatimonadota bacterium | reverse complement strand
AGACACGCCTCGTAGGTGCGCTCGGTCCACGCCGGGGCGTACGCTCCCGCTTCGAAGACCGTCGGCGCTTCCGGGGCCGGGAGTGAGCCCGTCAGCTCGCGCCTGACCCGGTCCGTGTCGATCCACGTGAAGTCCGACGCCTCGGAGAGGCTCCTGGCCAGTTGGCTCTTCCCGACACCCGGGAGCCCACCGAGCAGCACCAGCACGGGCCTCTCGTCCTCGGGGGCCAGTCGCACGAGTGCCCGCAGGAAGTGTCGGGTCGCTCTCGACGCGGACTTCACCCTCTCCGGGCGGGAGATCGAGGGGTCCCTCGCGGCCAGGGTCCGCACCTTTCCCCGCACGATGTCCCGATAGGCGATCCAGTACGGCAGCAGCGCGGCCCCCTCGGGATCCGCTGCGTCCCGGAGGTAGTGATCGGTGAAGGCCCGAGCGAGGTCGGGCCGGTCCTCGAACTCGAGCTCCATGGTCAGGAACGCGATGTCCGAGACCGGGTCGGCGTAGCGGAATCGTGCGGCGAACTCGATGCAGTCGACGATCACGATCCGGCCACCCGACTCGCCGTCCCCGAGGAGGTAGACGTGCCCGAGTCGGAGGTCGCCGTGGGTGTCGCACGGCCGGTTCTCGCGGGCCCGCTCCTCGATCTGCGTGCGGAGCGCCCCCAGCGTCCTCTCCGATCCCTCCCGGAGCCGCTCCAGCACCTCCGGTCGGAGCGTAGCCCCGACCGCGTCGCGCAGCTGGTCGAGGTTCTCCCGGGCGGTGGCCCCAACGCCCTCGAAGTCGGCGACTCTCGAGATCTCCGCACCCCGCCGGGCGGTGCGGTGGAAGTCCGCGAGCAGCCGGGCCAGCCGCTCCAGCAGCGCCGCGCCCCGGGGTCCGTCCAGCTCCCCGCGGCGGAGCAGGCTCTTGAGCGTGCGCTCCGGTGGGAGACGGAGCATGCGCACGGCCCACTCCACCACCTCACCTCCGCCCGGGATCGGGGGCGTGGCGGACGGGTTCTCGAGGGGCGCGTCGAGGACCCGGAGCCCCTCCGGCGCGGCGACGATCGGGACCACTCCGTGGTAGACTCCCGGCGCCAGGCGTCGGTTCAGGCGCACTTCCTCGTGGCAGAAGTGGCGTCGCCGCTCGAGGGTGCTGAAGTCGACGAAACCGAAGTCGACCGGCTTCTTGACCTTGTAGGCGTACGGCCCGGCGAGGAAGACCGTGGACAGGTGCGTCTGGATCACCTCCACAGGCCGGACCTCGTGGGGGTAGGCCTCCGCCCGCGCGAGGGCCTCGAGAAGCCGCGCCGTGTCCCCGACCGCCGTTCGTCGGTCGGACCACCGCGGCAGGGAATACCGTGGAAGGGCCGCGGGAGGGCCAGGCCGCCGGCGCGAGGATCCCGATGTCTTCATGGCTACCTGCCCGCCAGCAGCATGGCGGCGCCCACCGCCAGCCCCACGAGGAGATTGACCAGCTTCACCCTCACGAAGTCGGCCCTCGACTGCGCCAGCAGCGGCAGCATGCCATGTCCATCCTGGACGACGGAGCTCGCGACCAGCACGCTCGCGGGCAGGTCGCCGGCCGCGAACAGCGTCACGAACACGAGGTGGGGGCCCGACTCCGGGATCAGACCCATGAGCGCCGCGAGGACCAGCAGAGCCCAGGCGTTCGCCTGGACGACCGAGCCGAGATCGACCATCTGGTGGAGCACGGCGATGCCGACCAGGACCCCCCCCGTCCAGACGAAGATCCGGGGCACGTGGTGGTGCACGACGTGGCCCCAGAGATGCTCGTCCAGGAAGTGGTCGGGCACGGTGACCACGACGAACGTCCCGAAGGCGGCCGCGATCGCCAGCGTCGTCCGCACCCAGGTCCACGTCGGGGGCGCCCCCGGGCCGCCGGCCATCACCCAGAGGAGGAATCCGGCGGTGCCCACCAGGAGCAGCACGCGGTGGGGGGTCGGACGGGTCCACTGGGTCAGGACCTCCAGCCCCGGGAGGCACCGGCATTCCTCGTCGTGAACGGAGAGGCGGGGGCACGGCTCGGGTGCGTGACGTCGCTCTCCGGCCACCGCATCGACGAGAGGCGCCACCACCAGCCCGAGGCCGGCCAGGCCGAGCGTCAACCAGAGCGCCGTCCGGGGGACGAGAGCCAGCAGGACGAACGCCTCGTCTCCACTGGTCGCGATCATGGCGCCGACGACGGCTCCGACCGTGATGACCCGATGGGAATACAGGGCAACGACCGTGAAGGCGCCCAGGCAGCCCGGGATCGCCCCCAGGACGATCGCGGCGAGGTACTGCAGGGCCGGAGCACCCCGGAACGCGCTCTCGAACGTTCCGCGGGTCAGGACGTTGAGGTACTCCACGGCGATCATCATGACGGCCACGAACGCCGTGATCATGACGGAGTCGCGCAGGGCGCCCACGGCCTCGACGATCATCGTTCCGACCCCGGCGAGAGGGGGCCGCCCCCGATCGACCCGGACCCGAGCGGCGGGACGCGGGACGAAGCCAGCGGCCGCGCCACGAGCCACAGGCCCGTGAGCACGAAGGGAAAGCTGAGCATCTGCCCGACGCTGAGCGGCAGGTCGAGCGCCCAGGCCGCGTGCCTCTCCTTGAGGCCCTCGATGAGGATGCGGGCGCCGAAGACGGTCAGGAGGAACAGCCCAGCCGGAACGCCACGGGGTGGGGAAGCCCCCCTACGCCATTCGAGACGAAGGAGCAGCGCGGCCACGAGGCCGTAGGCAGCCGCCTCGTAGAGCTGGGCCGGGTGGCGGGGCAGTCCGTCCACCCGGCCGAAGACCACCGCCCAGGGCACCTCGCTGGGGCGCCCCAGGATTTCCGAGTTCATGAAGTTCCCGACGCGGATGAGCATGCCCCCGAGGGCGGTCGGGCCGGCGATCCGGTCGAGGAGCCACAGAAACGGCTGGTCCGGGTGCCGCCGTGAGTGCAGGAAGAGGGCGACGAGGATTCCGATGGCGCCGCCGTGGCTGGCCAGCCCCCGAATGCCCTTCCACACGGCCACGACCTCGAGAGGGTGCTCCAGGTAGTACGCCGGCCGGTAGAACAGGCAGTGGCCGAGCCGCGCCCCGACCACGGCGCCCAGGACCATGGAGAGCAGCAGCGACTCCAGATCCGCCTCGTCCCTCCCTTCGCGCCGGTACGCCCCCCGCACGAGAAGGAATCCGACACCGAATGCCAGGAGCCAGGCCAGGGAGTACCACCGGACCGCGAGCGGTCCGATGTCGATCACGACCGGATCGATCTCCCAGCGGAGCTGCCTCGAGAGCACGTCCCCTCCCCGTTCGGGGCGTCGACGAACAGGCTCGGGCGGGCTTCACGTCCACCCCGGGGGGTCCGTGGATCGCCTCCAGGCCCGCGAGCTCCGGCCCGTTCCCTCGCATCGCCGGGAGCCCGGGGGTGCCCGAATGTCGTACCCCCGGCCCGGGGCGTCGTCTCCCCGTGGCCTCGGGCGATGTGGGACCCCGCGGCGACCGCTCATCGTCCGCCGCCGGAGGACGCCACCGGAAGAGCCGTTCCGAGGCGGGCCTCGGCGCTCCGTGACCCGGTGCGGGCGGCCTCCAGGCTGCGGTGGCAGGTAGCGCATTCCGCCAGGGCCGGCTCGCTCCGCTCCGTCGCCTCCGTCTCGTGGCATTCGACGCAGGTACCGTGCATGGCTTCCGCGTATCCCGGCGACCGGGTCGGATCGACGCCCTCCGCCAGCGTCGCCCACCCGGGCTCCTCCCGATGGCACTCGGAGCAGGGCTGTGCCGTCTCGGCGGTCTTGGCCGGCCCACGCGTGTGGCAGACGGCGCAGCTCAGATTCTCCGGAACCAGGCCCGCGAGCTCCTCTCGCTCGGCCACCCGGCGCTGGTGCTGCCGATGGTCGAAGATGAGCGTGGGACGCAGGAGTCGACGATGACACCGGGAGCACGGCGTCGTCTGGTCCCCTGGCGCGGCCAGGTGATGGCAGCGGACGCATGCGGTGTCGCCGCCGAGACGCTCCTGGTGCTCGGCATGGGGGAAGTCGGTCCGCACGCCGTTCCGGTCTCCGTCGATCAGGAGGGTCGCGCGGGTCACGTCCAACCCGGAAGCGGGCTGAACGGCCTGTGCCGACGGCGTCCCGAAGGGCGGGTACATCGCGGCCCAGGCGACGGGAACCACGACGACGGCGATGAGCGTGATCCGCTCCGGACCACCGCTGAGGGCCCTCACCCAGACGCGCGTGAACGAGTCGAAGGCGTCACACGAGAGCCGGGCCGCCTTCCGGCGTTCCTCCCAGCCCTCCTGGAAGATCGGGAAGACCTCGACGAACGCCAGGAACACGAGCCCCGCCGCCGCGACCACGCCCAGGGAGAGCGCCCATTCCGTCACCGAGGGCACGTACACGGCTCCCGCGTCCCGGAAATAGCCGAAGATCCCCACGTCGACCCGGTTCAACGCCAGGCCGCCCGACGCCGAGAGCGCAGCCAGGAAGAGCGCTCGTGGGGACCCACGCGCCCCCGGCAGCCAGACGAGCAGCCCGGGGACGACCCCGATGAGCAGCGTCTCCAGTCCGAACAGCCAGCTCTCCCACGTGCCGGCCAGGAGGGGGCGCCAGGCCCCGCCGGCGACGAGGTGGTACAGCAGGACGAGCAGATAGGCGCCGAGGACGCCCGTGGCGATCGAAGCGAGCCCCCTGAGCGTGGGCACGTCACGACCGGCGGGCGTCGGCCCCTGGTCACCCTCCTTTCCTCCCCGGACCCGCAGCAGCTGACGCTCGAGGTCGCTCGGGCCGAAGACCGCCTCCGGATCGTAGAGCAAGGCGTGCACGTACCGAACGAGGACCAGGAACATCATCCCGGCCCCCATCGCCGAGAGGATGAAGAGCAGCGGAAGCTGCGGCGAGTACCAGAGCGGGTGGAGCCGTCGCGGCGTCACCAGGAAGAGCGAGCCCAGCGACGAGTGGTGGAGCGAGGACAGGGAGATTCCGACCACCACCACCCAGAAGGCGACCTGGTGCAGGAAGCTCGAGACCTTCCGGGCCTTCAGCTTCTCGAACACGACCGGCGCGAGCTCGATGGCGGTCACCGTGAAGTAGAGCAGCACGCACCAGAAGACCTCGAACAGGAACGAGTGCTCGTTCCACATCACGATCGGATGCCAGAATCGCTGGGGCAGGCCGATGTCGAAGAGCAGCGCGAGGCAGGAGCAGCCGTAACCGAGGAAGGCCACGAGGATGGCGGGCTTCATCAAGGGCCTGAACCGCTCCAACCCCAGGACGTAGACCAGGAATCCGACCGTGAAGCCGCTCGTGGAGATGGCCACTCCGGCGACCATGTTCAGGATCTTCCACAGACCCCAGGGAACCGCGTCGCTGAGGTTCGTGGTCGCGCCCAGGCCGAACCACAGCCGGAAGACGCCGGCCACGAGCCCTGCCAGGGCGAGGGCCCAGAGCAGGTCCTTGAGCGTCCGGACGCGGGTCGTCACGGTCCCCTCCCGGCGGGCCCGCCGTCTCCCGCGGCCTCGGCGGCCAGGCGCATCCGCCTCCGGATGACCCAGTGGATTCCCAGCAGGGTCCCCATGACCCCCAGGCCGACGAATGGAGTGGTGGCGATGAGGGGCTCCGTCAGCGACGGGATCGACTCGACGTCGGGAGCCGGCCACCCCAGCGACCCGAGATCGACGTCCGAGATGTAAAGAACGGACGTTCCTCCGTACTCGTGCTCGCCCCAGATGCGGGGCAGGTAGCGCCCGCCGCGGGACGACAGGAGCGCCCGGGCCTCCGCGAGCAGTCGATCCCGATCGCCGAACCGTAGCGCGTCGTGGGGACAGGCCTCCACGCAGGCCGGTGGCCGCCCCGCCTCCTGACGCTCGAAGCACATGGCGCACTTCCGCATGAACGGAGAGGTCTCTCTCCATTCGTAGCGGGGCACGTGGAACGGACAGGCCAGCATGCAGTAGCGGCAGCCGATGCACTTGTCCGGGTCGTAGACGACCGGGCCCTCCGGGGTCTTCGTGATGCCGCCCACGAGACACGCCGAGACGCAGGCCGGCTCCAGGCAGTGCATGCACCCCAGGCGCGCGAAGCGGCCATCGGCGACCGGCACGAGGCTCAGGAGTCGATCGGCGGACAGGCCGTCGCGCGTCGCGGCCCGCGTGACCCGTGCCGCGAGGGGGTCACCTCCGTTCTCGTCGACGCATGCGTCCACGCAGCGTTCGCACCCCGTGCAGCGCGTCACGTCCATGAGGATCGCGTTCACGAGATCTTCACCTCCCGCCCGCGCAGCGCATCCGCCACGCGGTCTCCGGCTCCCGGCCGGAGGTGCCAGTGCACGGCGGAGATGCGGTCGAAGAAGAAGAGGACGACGTGGGAGAGCTTGGTGAACGGGATCACCACGAAGAGCAGCTCGGCGCTCAGGAGATGGGTGAGCATCATGGCCTGCCAGGAGACCGGATTCACCCCGGGGTGCGACGCCAGGTAGCCCGAGACGAAGGGCGCCAGCACCAGGATCAGGAGCCCGTAGTCGGAAGGTCGGCTGACCACGCGATGCCGGGCCCGGAACGTCCTGTAGGCGAGGAGCAGGAGCCCGCAGGCGATGGTCAGCAGGGTCAGCAGGTCCGCGGTCCCCTGTCCCAGGGCCGGGATTGCGGTGCCCAGGAAGTCGTTCCAGAGCACCACGTGATCGACGAGGAAGAGCGGCACGAGGACGATCCCGACGTGCATGAGGAACGACGCCGCCGTGAACCCTCCGGCGCCGGGCTCGACGTGCCGCACGGGGACCACCCAGCTCAGCGTCTCGCGGACGATGCCGCTCCAGGGGACCTCCCTCAGCCGCCTCCCCTTCTTGACGATCAGGAACCAGATCTGGAGTCCCA
>JASFUL010000300.1:0-6841 GCA_050050315.1 Gemmatimonadota bacterium | reverse complement strand
GGACCCCACCTGACCCCAGAGCGTGAACTGCTCCGAGATCACGGCGTCGTTGTCGATCCGGGCCTCCACCTGGCTGGGCCCGTCCACGTGCCGGCCGGAGGGGAAGCGGAAGAGGACCAGGTCGCCATAGGCGTCGCCGTCGCTCCGGGCGGCCATCCACCCCACGAGGTTGTGGCGGTTGTTCGGGGTGAAGGGCTGGATGAGCAGGAACTCCTCGCGCGGCTCATCCGGGAGTCGGGCCACGATGTAGTAGGGCCGGAGCTGCTGGGAGCGGCCGAAGGACGTCTGCATCGGCACCGACCACTGGTCTTCCTTGTTGTAGAAGACCACCGGGTCCTGCATGTGGTACTGGAGCAGCATCTGGGTCTGGACGGTGAACAGGTCCAGAGGGTAGCGCACGTGATCCCGGAGGGACTCCGGCATCTCCTCGGCGGGCCTGAACAGCTCCGGGAAGATGCCCCGGTAGGCCTGCACCAGCGGGTCCTGCTCGTCGAATACGTACAGGTCCACGCTGCCCTCGTACGCGTCGATCACCGCCTTGACGCTGTTGCGGATGTAGTTGAACCGACCGCCCCAGGCCGTGGAATAGGGGTAGTGGTCGGTCACCGTGTAGGCGTCCTGGATCCAGAAGAGGCGCCCGTCGGCCACCACGCTGTAGGCCTCCTGGTCCCGCATCAGGAAGGGCGCGAGGGTCGAGAAGCGCTCCGGCACCGTGCGCCGGTACTGGATGCGGCTGTCGTCTCCGATCTCGCCCGAGATCAGGAGGTTCAGGTCCGAGAACTCCACCGCGTAGGCCAGCCGCCGAACCAGGGAGGACGCGCGGACGCCGCCGGAGCCCCCGTAGTGGGTGTAGACCGGCCCGTCCGGGCCCGGGTAGTTGAACTCCTCCATGTCGCTCCGGGTGACCACGTAGTCCAGGCTCTGGAGGCCGTAGAAGACCTCGGGCCGCTCCAGGGGGATGGGCCCCGTCGGCGGGACGTCCCGGATCAGGAACGAGGGCCGCCCCTCGGACTGGACCTCGGTGACGGGGCTCATCGCCACCCCGTAGCCGTGGGTGAACTGCAGGTGCCGGTTCACCCAGCGCTGGGCCTCCGCCGGCAGCCTCTGCGGGGACAGCTCGCGCGTGGCCAGCATCACCTGCCGGAGCTGGCCGTCGACCTCGTACCGGTCGGTGTGCACCTGGAGGAACTCGTAGTAGAGCCGGAAGAACTGGATCTGGTTGTAGCTCTGGAGCAGGGGACGTTCGTCCCAGAGGCGCACGTTCTGGATCGTGCCCTGGTTCGCCGCCACCGTCGCCGCGTCCACCGTGCCCGTGGCCGGGTGGTCCCGGGTCCGGACCCGGTCCAGGCCGAACCCCTGCCGCGTGTGGCGGATGTTGTGGGCCAGGTACTCCCGCTCCCGCGCGAGCTCGCTGGGCTCGACGCCCAGGCGCTGGAACAGCGCGGGCGCGACGCCCCCGATGAGGACGCTGGCGAAGATCCAGATCCCCACCGGCCACAGCAAGACCGAGTTGCGCCTGGAGCGGACGGCCGCGACCAGCAGGGAGGCGCCGCACCCCAGGGCGACGAGCGCCAGGATCAGCCGGCCCGGCAGGTTCACGTGATCGTCGGTGTAGCCGACGCCGAAGACCGCGCCGGTGGCGGAGAACATCAACTCGTAGCGTCCCAGCCAGTGCCCCGCCGCGAGCACGGCGAAGAGCGCCGCGCCCAGGCCCGCGAGCTGGATCCGCATGCTACGGTCGAAGGCGGAGGGCCCGCTCCGGAGCCGGCCGGTCAGGAAGTGGTACGCCGCGGTGATGAGCAGGACCGCGATCACGGCGGAGAGGAGCCAGTCCTTCAGCAGCTCGAGGGCCGGAAGGGTGAAGACGAAGAAGCCGAGGTCCCGGCCGAAGATCGGATCGACCTCTCCGAACGGGACCCGGTGGAGGAAGAGGAGGACGGTCTCCCAGGCCGCCGCGGCCGGGGTGGCCAGCAGGAAGGCCACGATCACCGCCACGACGGTCCCGGCCCGGACCAGGAGCGTCCGCGCGGCCAGGAACTGCGTGGGGCTCAGCCCCTCCGGAAGCGCCGCGGGGCCGCGGGTCTCCCGGTGCGCGTACCACAGGTTCGGCAGCGCCAGCGCGAGGAAGGCGACGACGGCCAGGGACCAGAGCGCCAGCCGCGCCACCGTGGTCGTGAGCAGGACCTCCTCGTGGCCGAGGCTGCTGAACCAGAGCCAGTCCGTGTAGAACGAATGGCCCCAGTCCAGGAGCATCCAGAGGAGCACCAGGCCCAGGATCCACGGACTCCAGCGCCCCACCCGCCGGAGCTTCTCGAGGTCCACGTCCTTCAGGCCCGCGGGACGGTCCTCACCCCGGGGATGGCCGAAGGGCCACGGCCCCTGCCGATGTCCCAGCTCGCCCCGTCCGTCGGGGCGTCCCTGGTCGGGGGAATCCGCCATCGTGCGTTCGCCTCCCCACTCCGGAGTCACGCGTCGTCCAGACCGGTCCCCGCCCGCGGGGCGTGCGTCCCCCTCCGGCGAGGGTCCCGGGCGGACGCGACCGGACCGGATGCGTAGCGGGGTGGGGCTTCCCCGGCAAGGTGTCGGGGGGTGCCGCCGGGGTCGAGCCGGGCCGCCCGGGGGCCCGGCGAGCGGAGGCCCGCCGAGCCGGTGCGCTTGTCGCACGGCGGGGCGCGCCGGAGATTCCGCTCCCATGAGTCCCCCGTCCGCCATCGCCGCCGCCTTCCTCGCTCGCTTCGTCTCCTCGCCCGTCGCCGCGGCCTGCCTCGCCCTGCTCGCCGCCTCTTCCGTCGCCGCCCAGGCGCCCGTTCCCCGGGAGTACGAAGCCCCGCGCGCTCCCGAGGCCCCGGTCGTGGACGGCGCGCTGGACGACCCCGTCTGGACCGTCGCTCCGTGGACGGAGGACTTCGTCGACATCCGGGGCGCGTCCCACGCCGAGCCCCCGCACCGCACGAGGGTGCGGATGCTCTGGGACGACCGCTACCTCTACGTCGCGGCCGAGCTCGACGAGCCGCGCCTCTGGGGCACGCTGCGCGAGCGGGACGCCATCGTGTGGAAGGACGACGACTTCGAGGTCTTCCTCGATCCCGACGGACGGGGGCTCGCGTACTACGAGGTGGAGGTGAACGCCCTGGGGACCGTCCTCGACCTGTGGCTCCCCCGGCCCTACCGCCTCGGGGGACGGGCGCGCATCGACTGGGACCTGCGGGGGCTGTTCGCCGAGGTGGCGCTGGACGGCACGCTGAACGACCCCTCCGACCGGGACCGGCGCTGGACCGTCGAGCTGGCCATCCCGTGGAGCGGGCTGGTCCCGCCGCCCGACGCCGACGGCCCGGCGCCACGGTCGGGACGCCCACCCAAGCCGGGCGAGGTGTGGCGGGTGAACTTCTCGCGCGTGCGCTGGCCGCTCGAGGTGGAGGGAGGGCAGTATGGGAAGGAGGCCGGCGTTCCCGGCGAGCACCCGGAGTCCAACTGGGTTTGGTCGCCCCAGGGCGAGGTCGACATGCACCTTCCGGCGCGGTGGGGGCGCGTGCGGTTCGTAGACGGCCCGCCTGGCGGTGGCGGTCGCCACGAGGCCGGTGACCCCGATAGCCCTCGAACGACAAGCGAACCCGGGGGCTTGAATCCGGATGGAGGAAGGTCGTGAAACGAAGGCGGTTCGTGGGGACCGTGGCGATGGGGACGCTGGGTGTGGGCCTGCTCAACGCGTGCCGCGACCCCCGGCCCGGACGGGAACGCCCCACCTTCGAGCTGTGGACCTGGGTCCACGGCGGGCGCGACCGCACGGGTCCCGAGTGGGGACGCCACTTCGCGCGGCTTCGCCGGGCCGGCTTCCGGGGAGTGCTGGTGGGAGGGGGCGACCTGGACGTGCTGTCGGAAACGGCGCGGAGCGAGGGCCTCGAGCTCCACCGCTGGATCTGGACCCTCAACCGCAACGGCGACACCCGCGTCCGCGAGGAGCACCCGGAGTGGTTCACGGTCAGCCGCTCCGGCCGGTCGTCTCTGACGCATCCCCCGTACGTGGACTACTACCGGTGGGTGTGTCCGACCCGGGAGCCCGTGCGGGCGTACCTGCGCGACCTCGTCGACCGGCTCGCGGCGGACCCGCGCGTCGACGGCGTGCACCTCGACTACGTGCGGCACTGCGACGTCATCCTGCCCCGCGGGCTGTGGGAGAAGTACGACCTCGTGCAGGACACCGAGCTGCCCGAGTTCGACTTCTGCTACTGCGACGTCTGCCGGGATACCTTCCGGGAACAGGCGGGCCGTGATCCCATGGAGCTCGGGGACGACGCCCCGTACGACCAGGGGTGGCGGCGCTTCCGCCGGGACGGCGTGACGCGGCTCGTCGAGGAGCTCACGGACGCCGCGCACGCCAGGGGCAAGCCGATCACCGCGGCGGTCTTCCCGACCCCTTCCATCGCGCGCCGCCTCGTGCGCCAGGCGTGGGACGATTGGCCCGTGGACGCCGTCTTTCCGATGCTCTACCACGGCTTCTACCTGGAGGGGCTCGACTGGATCGGGTGGGGCGTGCGGGAGGGCAGGGGGCCCGGGGTGCGCCCCGGCGTGCTGCGCGCGGGACTCTACCTGCCCGACCTGGACCCCGGGTCGGCGGCACGGGCCGTGGCCATCGCCCGGGACGCCGGGGCCGACGGCGCGGCGTTCTTCGAGTCGAACGGCCTCACGGAGGAGCACCTGGAGCGGGTGGGGGAGGGGGTGGGGTGAGTCTTCATTCCAGCCGCCTGATTCGCATTTCGTGGTCGTCCAGGCGCACCGTCACCTTGGTGTCCAGGTGCTCGACGTCGCGCCGCAGCGTGCGCACGTCGGTCCGGACCTCCCCGATGAGCTGCCGGTTCGTCGCCACGCCCTCCGCGACGAGCCGGATCTCGTCGCGTAAGGACTCGGCGGTCACGAGCACGAGCGTGCGAGTCTCCTCACGCTGACTCTCGAAGCGCTGGTCGATCCGGGCGAGTTCCTTCCACACGCGATCGAACTGGACCGCGAGGAACTCGACGAGATGCTGGTACTCGCCGGGCGTCACGTGTCGCGGGGGCGTGGAGAGCGGCGCATGCCTCAACCTGGGGCGACGGGGAGGCCCGGGCCATGCGCGGATGGGTCGGACAGTCTCCGCCGCCGCCCATCGAGGGAACTGCAACCGGGCTGCGGACGCTCCCGTCGGTCGCACCGTACCACCAGGGGCTTGACGTCTCTCTCGCCGATGACATTATCGTCGCTGTGGACATTACCGACACCGACGACAATCCCGCCACCGAGGCCCTGCCCATGCCCGACCGGCGGGTCGACTGATCCTCCAGGTCCACCTGCCCCCGCTGCACCCGCGCCCGCATGGAGTCCACGTCCGCCTTCATGCGCTCGTGGCGCGTGCTCCCCCGGGGGGGCGTGGGGACGGGCGGAAGAGCCTTCAGCTCTTTTGTGGCCGGCGCGGCGACGGATAGTCGACGATGTTCTCCCACTCGCTCGCGTCGGAGCGGGCCACGACGGCGATGACCGGCTCCGTCTCGCTCAGGTTGACGACCTCGTGGGGCACGCCGGGCTCGATGAAGATGAAGTCGCCCGCCGAGTTGTCGATGGTCCTCCCCAGGCCCTCGCCGTACTCGTGGCGGACGCGCCCGCTGAGGATGAAGAGCATCACCTCGAAGTCCACGTGGACATGGGCGTAAGCGACCCCTCCCGGGGGTACCGTCGCGACGTTCATGGAGAGCTGCTTCGCACCGACGTTCTTCGCCGACAGCCCCGTCTTGTAGCGGATGCCGTTCCAGCCCCGATGCGTTTCGGGGTCGCGAACGCAGAGGATGCCATCGGCGTCTTCGGTGGCCGCCACGAGGTCCTCGGGGTCGGGGTGCTGGGGCATGGGTCCGTGCTCGTGTCAGGGGGTCGCATCCACTCTTCCGTCCGCGCCCGAGCGAGCGCAACCCGCGCCGCGGTCGGCCGACCCCTCGGGGATCGGTCGACCCTTCGATCGGCCGACCCCGCGTGACGTGGGCGACCGCCGCCGCGAGGGCCCGCCCGCTACCCCAGGTGGCGGGTCAGCAACCTGTCCAGCGCGTTGGCGAAGTTCTGCTTGTCCTGCTGGCCGTAGGGCTTCGGTCCGCCGGTCTCCACGCCGCTGCTCCGGAGCGAGTCCATGAAGTCGCGGATCGAGAGGCGCTCGCGAACGTTGGCCTCGCTGTAGCGCTCGCCCCGGGGGTCGAGGACGAGGACGCCCCGTTCGACCAGCGCGGCGGCCAGGGGGATGTCGGCGGTGACGGCCAGGTCGCCCTCCTCCGCGTGATCGATGATGTGCTGGTCGGCCACGTCCGGTCCGCCCGGGACGATCACCGACTCGACCAGGGGGTTGCTGGCCGGCGTGGAAAGGCGCTGGTTGGCCACCAGCGCCGTCTCGAGCTTCAGGCGGGCGGAGGCCCGGAAGACGATCTGCTTCACGTCGTTCGGGGCGGCGTCCGCGTCGATCCAGATCTTCATGCCGCCAGCCGGGAGCGCTGCGCGGTTCTGCGGCCCCTCACCTCTCCTCCGGGAACGCCTTCAGCACCTCCCGCACCAGGTCCCACCGGTCGAACCCCTGGCGCCCCCAGTCCAGCCCCCGCCGCACGATGACCAGCTCGTGGGACGGCACCACGATGGCGTACTGGCCGCGGTTGCCCGCCGTGGAGTAGGCGTCGGCCGGGATCTCGCCCTTCCGGTCGTCGGGGACGAGCCAGAACTGGGCGCCGTAGAAGTTGCCGTCGTCGGCGGTGGAGGGGGCCGGCGAGCTCACGAAGTCGATCCAGTCCTCGGAGATCACCCGCTCGCCGTTCCACATCCCCCGGTTCAGGTAGAGGAG
>JASFUL010000299.1:0-6845 GCA_050050315.1 Gemmatimonadota bacterium | reverse complement strand
TGCCCTCGGTCGGGTTGAGCACCACCGCGACGCCGGCGCTGTCGCTCACCGTACCGGCCCACCCGGAGGAGGAGCCTGCGTCACCGGAGCAGGCGGCCGTCGCGAGGATCAGAAGAGCGGTCGCAACGCTCCGCGGGTTCGTCATCGCCATCGGGATCTCCCTTCGAGGGGACGCTCGGCGGAGCTCCGCCGGGCTCACGGTCGGTGTACGGTCGGGCATGCCGCCTCCTTCAACCTATCGGGAGTCGGGGTGGCCGAGCCCCCCGGGGCCGAGCACGCATGACGGAGTACCGTAGGATCGCGGTCTTCGGAGGCGTCTACTCCAACCACCTTGCCCTGGCGGCGGCCCTCACCGACGCCCTTGGTCGGGGCGTCGACCGGATCCTCTGTCTCGGCGATCTCGGGGCGTTCGGGCCGTACCCCGACCGCGTCTTCCCGCTCCTGCGGGACGCCGACGTGCCGGTGGTCCGGGGCAACTACGACGACTCCATCGCCCGGGGCCTCGACGATTGCCAGTGCGGCTACACGGACCCCAGGGACAACCACTACGCCCGGATCTCGTACCGATACACGTTCGAGAACACCTCCCCGGAGAACCGCCGCTGGTTGGACGGACTCCCTCCCGAGCTCCGGTTCCACCTGGGCGATCTGCGTGTGCTGGCTTGCCACGGCAGCCCACGACGGATGAACGAGTTCCTCTGGGCGTCCACCACGCCGACGCACTTCCTCGAGAAGCTCGCCCGTGACCACGACTTCGACCTCCTGCTCGGGACCCACACGGGGCTGCACTGGCGGCGCCCCTTCCGGGCCCCGGACGGCGGGCCGGGGGGCTACGTGAACGTAGGCGCGCTGGGGCGTCCGGCCAACGACGGACGGACGGTGGGCCGGTACGCCCTCCTCGAAGCCCGGGGGAGGAGGCTCGCGGTGGAGTTCGTCTCGGTGGCGTACGACCACCGGGCGCTGGCCGGCGAGATGCGCGCCGAGGGCCTGCCCGAGGAGTTCGTCGAGACGATCCTCACGGGGTGGTGGACGACCTGCCTCGAGATCCTCCCCGGGAAGGAGCGCGCGGCGGGACGACACTGAGGCACGGCGGAGGTGGCGAGCCGGAAGGCGCGCGCCATGCGTTTGCCCCCCGGGGGCGACCGCGCGAGATTCGGAGCGGCATGAAGACGCTACGGATCGCCTACGTCGACGGCCCCAGGCTCCGGCGCACGCTCGTGGCGGCGTGCGAGTACGCCCAGCTCAAACGGGTGGAGCTGAATCGCATCAACGTCTTCCCCGTCCCCGACGGTGACACCGGCACGAACCTGGCCCTGACGGTCCGGGCGATCGCCGACCACCTGAGGGGCAGCCGGGCCCGGGACGTGGCGACGGTGGCGCGGGAGGCCGCCGACGCCGCGGTCCTGGGGGCACGGGGCAACTGCGGGATGATGCTCTCACACTTCCTGCTGGGCTTCGCCGAGGCGATCGGCCACCTCAGCCGCATGTCGCCCCGCGAGTTCCGGAGCGCCCTGCAGGCGGGCGTCACCCACCTGTACTCGGCCCTCGAGTATCCCGTGGAGGGGACCATCCTCACGGTCATGCGCGAGTCGGCCCAGGCGGCCCACGAGAGCGAGCACAGGGACTTCGTGCCGCTGGTCGAGGAGGTCGTCGCCCGGGCCCGGGCGGCTCTCTCGCGGACGCCCGAACTCCTCCCCGTCCTCAAGCGGGCGGGGGTCGTGGACGCCGGCGCCAAGGGGTTCGTGAGCCTCCTCGAGGGTGCGCTTCTCTTCATCCATGGTGACCCCATCGTGGCCCTCGACGAGCACCGCGGGGAGGGCGCCGAGAACCACAGCGCCGCGGCCGAAATCGACTACCCGGACGCGGGAGAGCGCTTCCGGTTCTGCACGGAGGCGCTGGTGAAGGGCGAGGCCCTTCCATCCGAGCACGTGGTCCGGGACCGGCTCCGCGACGCGGGAGACTCGCTCATCGTGATCCGGTCGGGCAACGTCCTCAAGGTCCACGTGCACACGGACGAGCCCGCCCGGGTCTTCGACTGGCTGAGGAGCGTGGGCTCCCTGGTCACCCACAAGGCCGAGGACATGCAGAGCCAGCACGCGGCGGTGGAGCGGGCCGCGGACGGGCACGTGATCCTGGCGCGTCGGCCGGTGGCCGTGGTGACGGACAGCGCCTCGGACCTCTCCGAGGAGGTGGTGAGGGCCCACGGCATCCACGTCACCCCCCTCCTCCTCGTCGCGGAGGACCGCACCTATCGGGACGGCCTCGACATCACCTCCGAGCAGTTCCACGCCCTCCTGAACGGTTCGGCGGGGGATCTCCCCACGACGTCCCAGCCCGCCCCGGCCGACTTCCTCGCCACCTTCCGGCGGGCGGCCGAGGACGGGGAGGAGCTCCTGGCCGTGACGCTCGGCTCGGCGCTCTCGGGGACCTTCGCCTCCGCCGACGCGGCGGCGCGTCGGATCGACATCCCGGTCCACCTCGTGGATTCCCGGGGGGCGTCGTTGCTCAGCGGGTTGTTGACCCTCAAGGCCGCCGAGCTGGTCGAGTCCGGGGTGCCGCCCTCAGAGGCGGCGGAGGAGGTCCGCCGGGTCCGTGGGCAGTCGGGGATCCTCTTCACCGTCGACACCTTCGACCGCCTGCTCGCTTCGGGCCGGGTCGGCCGGGGAAGGGCCCTGCTGGGGAACGTGCTCAGCGTCAAGCCGATCCTGGGGCTGAACGGGGAGGGCAGGGTGATCCCCGTGGACAAGGTGCTCGGGCGACGGCGGGTCCTGCCGGCCGTGATGGGCGCGCTCGAGGAGCGGATCCCCCGGGGCGCCCACCGCGTCCGCTTCGGGGTCGTGCACGTGGCCGCGCCCGAGGTGGTGAGCGAGGTCGAGGACGCCCTCCGGACCCGGTGGGGCCGGGACGTCGAGATCCTCTCCGCGCCGGCCACGCCGGTCATCGCCACGCACATCGGTGCCGGCGCCTGGGGCGTGGCCTACATGGTCGAGGACTGAGCGGCTTGCAGGAGACGGCCGTCGGCTCGGTCGCCATCGAGACGGGGGGGTGGGCCCTGGGCGCCTTCGTGGGCTACCTGCTGATCCTCGTCCTCGTCGGCCTCCTCTCCTCGCGCTTCTCGTCCCGGGGGGTCGGCGAGTTCTTCGTCGGCGGCCGCCAGATGAATCGGCTCGTCGTGGCCCTGTCGGCGGTGGTGTCCGGCCGCAGCGCATGGCTGCTCCTCGGCGTGACCGGGATGGCCTGGTCGACCGGGGCCTCGGCCGTGTGGGCGGTCACGGGCTACACGGTCGTGGAGCTCGTCCTCTTCTTCACCCTCGCCCGCCGGCTCCGGCGCTTCGCGGGAGCCCGCGACTGTGTGACCCTTCCCGACTTCTTCGCGGAGCGCTTCGGGGACGAGGACGGCCGCCTGCGGTCCGTGCTGGCCTTCGTGATCCTGCTGTTCATGGTGGGGTACGTGGCCAGCCAGTTCACGGGCGGCGGCAAGGCGATCGGAGCGAGCTTCGGGCTCGCGCCCCGGACCGGCGTCCTCCTCACCGCCGCGATCGTTCTCGGCTACACCGTGCTGGGTGGGTTCCTGGCGGTGAGCCTGACCGATTCGATCCAGGCCGTGTTCATGATCTTCGGGCTCGTGGTCGTTCCGGCCGTGGCCATCTCCGACGCGGGCGGGTGGGGCGAGGTCGTGGGTCAGCTCCAGGCGTGGGATCCGTCGTTCACCGATCCGCTGGCGCTGGCCTTCGGCGCGTGGCTCGGACTCGTGGGGATCGGGCTCGGCTCGCCCGGGAACCCCCACATCATCGTGCGCTACATGTCCATTCGCGACGCCGAGGAGCTCCGCTTCGCCGGCGTCGTGGGGACCTTCTGGAACGTCGTCATGGGCGCCGGCGCGGTGCTGATCGGGCTGGTCGGACGGATCTACTTCCCCGAGATCGACAGCCTGCCGGGCGCCGACACCGAGAACCTCTACCCGGCCCTCGCCCGGCTCCAGCTGCACCCGGCGCTCTTCGGGGTGATCGTGGCGTCGATCTTCGCCGCGATCATGTCGACGGCCGACTCCCAGCTGCTGGTGGCGGCCTCGGTGGTGGTGCGGGACGTCTACCAGAAGGTGGTACGGCGGGGGAGCGAGACGTCGGAGCAGACGCTCGTGCGGATGAGCCGGGCCGTCGTCGTGGTGCTCGTGCTGCTCGCCCTCGTGATGGGCGTCCTGGCGCAGCAGCTCGTGTTCTGGCTCGTGCTGTTCGCGTGGGCGGGGCTCGGCGCGGCCCTCGGTCCACCCACCCTGCTGGCCATCTACTGGAGGGGCACCACCCGGGCGGGAGTGATGGCCGGGCTGGTCACCGGGACCGTCGTGACGGTCGTCTGGTACGTGACGCCGGCGCTGAAGGGGGCCCTCTACGAGCTGATTCCGGCGTTCCTCCTCTCCCTGCTGGCCACCTGGCTCGTCTCCCGCAGGACGTCGCTCCCTCCCGACGTCCCGGCCGCGTTCCGTCTCATGGAGCGGGAGTGAGCGTCAGGGCAGCTCCTCGCCGACGGCCACCACGGCGTGCTCGGGCACGAGGTGCAGGTCGTCCTCGACCAGGTAGGCCGCCTCGGCGAGCACGATGACCATCCCCCCCGGTCTGAGGCCGTCCCCCTGGCCCGGGATGTCGTACTCGTCGCTGGGCTCGTGGGCCACGACCTGACCCCGTCGCAGCGAGCGGTCGGCGCACGTCCCGACCAGGCGTACGGTGGCCCATCCCGGCCGGGGATACCACGCCACGTTCTTCGGGGCGGGGAGACGTTCGGGATCCATGGGGCATCCTGGTCGAGAGGGGGTTCGACGGTCAGTCGCGGAGGGTCTGCAGGCCGGCCACCAGCCAATCGTACGTGGCGCGCTGGGCCGGCGACAGCTCGGGGGGCAGGCCGACGAGGAGGGCAGGGAGGTTGCGCGCCCTGGGCAGGTGCAGCACGAGGCACGTCTCGGTGGCGCCCCGCTCGAAGGGACCGGAGCGTCCGGTCCGGTCGATCGACACCGTACGCCCGGGGGCGGTCAGCTCGGCCAGGGCCCGTCCGTACTCGGTCCACGCCTCCAGCGGGTCCTCGCCGTCGTCGGCGATGGCCGGGAGCAGCACCTCGCCGTAGTGGCGCACGGCGCGCTCGTAGGCCGAAGGGTCCCGGGCCTTCAGCTCCCGGAGACGGTCCCGGTAGAACGAGCGGGGGTCTCGCGCCCCGGTCCGCTCCAGGACCTCCTCCAGGCGACGGTCCGCCCTTTCCTGGAGCTCGACATCGGGCATGGGGCGTGCCTCCGGGAGGGGCGATGGACGGCGAAGGGGGAGGCCGGCTGACCGGCGTTCCCCCAATATGGGAACCCGTTCCGGGCCGGTCCATGGCCCGGTGGTGGGCGTTGCCGCCATCCCGGGCCGCGTCTAGCTTCAGAGGTCCCTCCCTCGAGTCGGGAGACCCTCGCACCTCCGGAGGCGACATGGAGTCCATGGGAATCGGTCGTACGAAGCCCGACGCGCCGGGGGTCGAGCAGTTCCTGGATCTGTCGTGGGAGATGTTCGGGGAGCTCTGCCGCGCCCTGGCCCTTCGCGTGGCCCGCGAGTACGACCCCGACCTCGTCGTCGGAATCGCCCGGGCCGGCGTCATTCCCGGGGCCGTCGTCGCCTCGATCCTGCGCCTCGACTTCTACTCGATGAAGATCACGCGTCGAAAGGGGGACACCGTCGTGCGCGAGCGTCCCGAGGTCCTCTCGGCCGCCCCGGTGCAGGTGGCGGACCGCCGCGTCCTGCTCGTGGACGAGATCACCAGCAGCGGCGACACGCTGCGCCTCGGTCTCGCCGCGTGCCGGGATGCCGGTCCTCGCGAGCTGCGCACGGCCACGTGCTTCGTGCGGCCCGGCGGCTACAAGCCGGACTACTTCGCCCTGGAGACCGACCAGACCATCATCTTCCCCTGGGACCGGAAGATCTTCAGCGACGACACCCTCGTGGTGAACCCGCGCTACGAAGCGGCGCTGGAGGAGTAGAGCGCTTCCGCCCGGGGGGCGTGGGGTGCTCCCCCACGCCGAGCGGGGGGATTCTCCCGACCGTTCGAACGTCCCCTTCCCGCGTACCTTGACCATTGTGCTCGTGCCTTCGGGCGCGCGAGCGCGATAAGGCGGCGCGCGTCCGGGATCCCCACGTCCGGGAGAGAGGGTCGGATGGTCGAGATCCGGATCCATGGCCGCGGCGGTCAGGGTGGTGTGACGCTGGCGAAGCTGATCGCGACGGCGCGCTTCCTACACGGTGACTCGGTCCAGGCGTTCGGGCTCTACGCCGCCGAGCGTTCCGGTGCTCCGGTCCAGGCGTTCTGCCGGTACGATCCGGACGCGGTCGCCAACCGCAACCTGATCTACGAGCCGGACCACGTGATCGTCCTGGACCCGACGTTGATCGGTCCGGGCATCGTCGACGGGCTCCGACCGGGGGGCTGGGTCCTGCTGAACTCGCCCGAGCCGCCGGGTGCCTTCCGCGACCGCTTCCCGCTGCACCGACTCGCGACGGTGGACGCCACCGCGATCGCCCGCGGTCACGGACTCGGGACGAGGAGCGTGCCCATCGTCAACACCGGGCTGCTCGGGGCGACGATGCGCCTCCTCGACTTCCCCGTCGCCGACGCGATCGCCGCGCTCGATCACCTCGGCTTCGGGGGCGGCAACGTTCCGGCGGCCGAGGAGGCGTACGAAGCCCTCCACGTCCTGACGGACGGGGTCCGCGTCCCGGCCGCCCGGGTCGTCGAGGCCGACCCGGTCGCCGCGCCCGGGACGCGGCGGAGCACGGCGAGCTTCCTGGAGGGCGCCGGGGGTGATCTGCCGGGCATCCAGACGGGAG
>JASFUL010000298.1:0-6857 GCA_050050315.1 Gemmatimonadota bacterium | reverse complement strand
TGGCCTCCCCTGGCCCCGAGCGACATCCGGATCCCCACCTCCCTGGACCGGCTCGCCACGGCATAGCTCACGACGCCGTACAGGCCGATCGAGGCCAGGGCGAGCGCGAGCACCGCGAAGAGTCCGGCCGCCGCCGAGGAGAGGTTGTGGGGCAGGAGCATCACGGCGAGGTGGCTCTCCATGGTCCGCGCCTCGAAGATCTGCACGCGCGGCTCGAGCTCCCGCGCGGTCCGGACCACCGCGTTCACCGCGGCCACGTCGTCGCCCGAGGCCGTGGCGACCACCGTCGCGTACGAGTCGATGGCCCGGGGGCCGCCCTCGTAGAGGAAGGGCCTCGGCGCCTCGCCGAGCGACCGGATGCGGGCGGTCTCGACGACTCCGACGATCGTCGTCTCGACGTCCGCCGCCCGCACCGTCCGGCCCACCGCGCTCCGTCCGGGCCAGAAACGCTCCTGGAAGGCCCGGTTGACCACCGCCAGGGGCGGTCCGTCCTCTCCCCCCTCGTCCGCGTCGAAGAGTCGACCCTCCAGCAACTCGATCCCGGCGGCGGCGAAGAAGTCCGTGTCCACCGTGGCCCGGTCGATCGAGAAGAAGTCCCGCCCGGGAGGCGGCGATACGCCGTCCACCGTCACCCGGGTCGACGTGGTGTTGAGCGTGTTGAGGTGGATGTTCGTCGTGTACCCCACCTCCTCGATCTCCTGCTCCGCCTCCAGGCGGGACTCCAGCTCCTCGTAGAAGAGCCTTCCCCGCTCCGCCGGGTACTCCGCGGACGGCAGGCTGAGCGTCACGAGCGCGGCCGGGGCCCGTCCGAAGCCCGGGTCCACGTCCTGGCGGGCCAGCAGGCTGCGCAGGAGCAGCCCCGCCCCCACCAGGAGGACCATCGAGAGGGCCACCTGACCGGCAACCAGGGTGCTCCGGACCGAGAAGACACGGGGGCGCCCGGCACCCGTCGTCTCGTCCTTGATCGTCCCGGCCACGTCCGGGTTCGTCGCCTGCAGCGCCGGGGCCAGCCCGAAGAGGACGCCGGCGGCCAGCGTGACGCCGGCGGTGAAAGCCAGGACGGCGGGGTCGAGGCCGAGGTCCAGGGAGATGGGGAGCGGCAGCGGGAGGTCCGCGGCCATCACGGCGTCCAGCCCCCACCGGGCGAGCAGGAGCCCGACCGCTCCGCCGAGCGCCGCGAGCAGGACCGTCTCCGTCAGGAGCTGGCGTACGAGCGTCCAGCGACGCGCCCCGAGGGCGAGACGAAGGGCGATCTCCTTCTTCCGCCCGGCGGCCCGGGCGAGGAGAAACCCGGCCAGGTTGGCGCACGCGATGAGGAGCACCACGCCGACCACGACCAGGAGGAGCCCGAACGCCGGGACCAGCACCCGATCCATGGTCGGGTTCACCACGACGTCGGTGGTCGGGACGAGCCGGAGCGCGTGGTCGACGGTCCACTGGTTCGGGTACTCGGCGCGGAGCTCGCCGGTCAGCCGGTCCATGGCGGCCCGGGCCTCGGCGACGCCGACCCCGGGGGCGAGGCGCGCCTTGCTGAAGAACGACTGGCTCCCCCGGGAGTCGAGGATCTCCTGCCCTCCCCCGTCGAGCGCCTCCACCATCATGGTCGGGATGAAGAGGTCGGGCACGAGCCCACGGAGCGTGCCCGTGTACTCCCGGTCGACCACGCCGACCACGGTGTAGGGACGTCCGGCGATCCGGATCTCCCTCCCCACCACGCCCGGATCCCCCGCCCAGGCGCGCTGCCAGTACCCGTACCCGAGGGCGACCACCGGATGGGCACCGGGCGACACGTCGTCCTCCGGCAGCAGGGTCCTCCCGACCTCCGCGCCCACGCCGAGGAGGGGGAAGTACTCCCCGCTCACCACCTCGCTGGGGAGCATCTCCACACCGTCCTCCACGTCCACCTGGGCCAGCGCCAGCCGCGCCGTGCCCACGCCGACGAACACGCCTTCCGACGCTTCCCGGACGTCCTCGAAGTCCGGGTAGGAGAGCGGCGCGGCCCCGAAGTCCGGGCTCCGCTTGTAGACGTCGACCAGCTCCTCGGGGCGCTCCATGGGCAGCTCCCGCAGGAGCACCGCGTTCACCAGGCTGAAGATGGCCGTGTTGGCCCCGATGCCGAGGGCGAGAGAGGCCACGGCCACGGCGGTGAATCCCGGGCTCTTGCGGAGGCGTCGGAGCGCGTAGCGGAGGTCGGCGAGCAGGGTGTCCATACGTCCGGACCGGTGCGGGTCGAGGCGGGGAGGGAAGCAGCCCCTCCCGGAACGCCGGGCCCTACGGGGCGGCCGGGCCGTCGGTTTCGGGGGAGGAGGGGAGGGGATCCGCGCCCGGTGGGCCGCACGGGCGGGCCCGCGGACGGGACTCCGAGGGCGGCCGGCGCACCCCCCGACGGCAGGAGCCCGGAGGTGGTCGGGCGCCCCCGCGAGGGTCAGCCGGAAGCGGTGAGCAGGTCCTCCAGGCGCTCGAGGCGCTCCATGACCTCGGACGGGTCGCTGCCGAGCACGTTGACGTGCCCGAGCTTCCGGCCGGGCCGGGGGGCCTTGTCGTACTGGTGCAGGCGGACCCCGGGGATCCGGAGCACGTCGGCCGGATCGGGCGCCGTGCCGAGGATGTTGCGCATGCCCGCGTGGTGCCGGAGATCCGTGGGCCCCAGGGGGAGGCCCGCGACGGCCCGCAGGTGGTTCTCGAACTGGCTGCACCAGGCCCCGTCCTGGGTCCAGTGCCCCGAGTTGTGGACCCGGGGGGCCATCTCGTTGGCCAGCAGGTGCTCGCCCTCCTGGAAGAGCTCCAGCGCCAGCACGCCGACGTACCCGAGGTCCTCCATCAAAGTGCGCACGTAGGTCCGTGCGGCATCCCGCATGCGGTCTCCCACGACCGGCGCCGGCGCCAGCGTGCGCACGAGGATCCCCTCCCGGTGCTCGTTCTCGACCAGGGGGTAGAACGCCACGGACCCGTCCCGGCCCCGGACCGCCACCTGGGACAGCTCGCGGCTGAAGTCGATGAAGCGCTCCAGGAGAAGGGGCTGGCCTCCGAGCCGCTCCCAGGCGCCGTCCAGGTCGGCGTGGCGCTCCAGCACCTCCTGGCCCTTGCCGTCGTAGCCCCAGCGTCGGGTCTTGAGGACCGCCGGAAGACCGATGTGCCCCACGGCCTCGTCCAGGCCGTCCCTGGACTCCACCGGATGGAACGGAGCCGTGGGGATGCCCAGCGACTCGAACCCCTGCTTCTCCCTCAGCCGGTCCTGCGCGGCCCGCAGCGCGGCCGGCGCCGGGTGGACGGGAAGGTGCGCCTCGAGGAGCGTGGCCGAGCGGACCGGCACGTTCTCGAACTCGTACGTCACGACGTCCAGCCCCTCGGCGAACGGACCGAGGGCGGCTTCGTCGTCGTAGTCGGCGCGGACGAGCTCGCCCATCTCCTCCACCGGACACGGCGACTTCGACTCGAGGAAGCGGAAGCGAAGGCCCAGCGGGTACCCGGCCAGCGCCATCATGCGGCCGAGCTGGCCACCCCCCAGGATCCCGATGCGGCTCACGGCGCCTCCACCCGCGGATCCGGGTCGTCGAGGACGGTGCGCGTCCGGTTCTCGCGCCAGGCACGTAGCCGCTCGCGGATCTCGGGATGGCCGGCCCCCAGGATGGACGCCGCGAGGAGCGCCGCGTTCACGGCCCCCGACCGGCCGATGGCCAGCGTGCCGACGGGCACGCCGCCGGGCATCTGGACGATGGAGAGAAGCGAGTCGAGGCCGCTGAGGGCCCGGGATTTCACGGGGACGCCGAGGACCGGAAGGACCGTCTTGGACGCTACCATCCCGGGAAGATGCGCGGCGCCACCCGCACCGGCGATGATCACCTCCAGCCCTCGCTCCTCCGCCTTCGCGGCGTACTCGAAGAGCAGATCGGGGGTGCGGTGGGCCGAGACGACCCGGACCTCGTGGGGCACCTCCAGCGCCTCGAGGATCTCCACCGCGTTGCTCATGCAGTCCCAGTCGGAGCGCGAGCCCATGATCACGCCAACGAGCGTTTCGGCCATCCTGCCTCGTCCAGGTGGGAGTGAACCTTCCGGTCCGGCTCCGGTACTCCGCACCTGCCATTCCGTTTCTGACGCCGGCGCGGCCCCAACCGAGGTTGCCCCATGTCCGAGCCCCACGCGTCCACGACGGACATCCCGGCGGCCCGTCCGGCACCCGAGTCGCTGGAGTGGCCCTCGGACCACCCCGAGACCCTGACCCTCCTTCCGCTCGTCTACGTGGCGTGGTCCGACGGCGTCCTCACGGAAGCCGAGCTCCGGGCCATCCGGGAGCGGATCGACGACCAGGCGTGGCTGGACGCCGAGAGCCGCGAGCGGATCCTGGCCTGGCTCGATCCCGGCGCCCCTCCCTCTCCGTCGTCTCTGGCGCGGCTGCGTGAGCGGGTCGCGGAGTGGGGCTCCGGGCCCGGCGCCGAGGCCCGCCGCACCCTGGTCGAGCTCGGGGTGGAGCTGGCCCGGAGCGAGGGTGTGGAGGACGGTCCCTGGGAGCGCCCGGAGGCGCGAGGCGCGCTCGACGAGATCGAGGAGGCCCTGGGCGTGGTGGGACACGAGGCCGCCCGTTCGCTCGTGGCCCGCGGGACCCCTCCGGGGGAGCCGGAGCCGCCCCCCGGGCGGGTCGGCTTCGACGCGACCGCCCTGGCCGACTACCTGGACCGACCGTACCGGGACGTGCGTCGACGGGTGCTCGCGCTCCTGGCCGACCCGGCCTTCGAAATGCCCCTGGAGATGCCCCGGGACGTCTATCGAGAACGGGTCCTGGCGGCCGTCCGGCGTCTCGCCGAGGAGGGGATCGGGGCCCTGGCGTTCGACGAGGAGCACGGGGGCTCGGGCGACCCCGGGGCGGGGCTGGCGGCCTTCGAGACGTTGGCCTTCGGGGACCTGTCGGTGCTCGTGAAGTTCGGTGTGCAGTTCGGGCTCTTCGGCGGGAGCATCCAGCAGCTCGGGACCGGGCGGCACCACCGCCGGTGGTTGCGCGACATCGGATCCCTCGAGCTCCCGGGGTGCTTCGCCATGACCGAGGGGGACCACGGATCGAACGTGCGGGGGATCGAGACCGAGGCGGTCTACGACCCGGAGACCGACGAGCTCGTGGTTCACACCCCCCACGAGGGCGCCGGGAAGGACTGGATTGGGAACGCGGCGCTCCACGGTCGCCTGGCCACCGTCTTCGCCCAGCTCCGCGTGGGTGGCGAGGACCACGGCGTCCACGCCGTCGTCGTGCCCATCCGCGACGACGGCGGACGTCCCCTGGCCGGCGTGCGCCTGGCCGACCGCGGCCCCAAGGAGGGGCTCGACGGGGTGGACAACGGGCAGATCTGGTTCGACCGGGTGCGGGTCCCCCGGGAGAACCTGCTCGACCGCTTCGGGCGCATCACCGACGACGGCCGCTACGACAGCCCGATCCCCTCGGCGGGACGCCGCTTCTTCACCACGATCGGCACGCTCGTGGCGGGCCGCATCAGCATCGCGGCCGCCAGCGTGAGCGCCGCCAAGACCGGCCTGACCATCGCCGTCCGCTACTCGGCCCGGCGCCGCCAGTTCGGACCGTCGGGCCAGCGCGAGGTCCCCGTCCTCGAATACCTTACCCAGCAACGGCTCCTCCTGCCGCGCCTCGCGGCCACGTACGGCCTCCACTTCGCCTGCCGGGAGCTGTCGCAGACGTACGCCGTGCGCCTGGCGGGCGGGCGCGGCGGGGATCGGGGCGAGGGGACGGAGGTCGACGGGGGCGGCCTCGCGCCGGAGGGAGCCGCCCGGGAGGAGGTGCAGCGACGGGTCGAGGTCGAGGCCGCGGGCCTGAAGGCGTACGCGTCCCGCCACTGCGTCGACACCCTCCAGGCGTGCCGGGAAGCGCTGGGGGGACGCGGCTACGACGCCGCCAACCGTTTCGGCCGGCTCAAGGCCGACACCGACGTGTTCACCACCTTCGAGGGGGCCAACGTGGTCCTCCTTCAGCTGGTGGCCCGGGGGCTCCTCTCGGCCTACGGCGAGCAGATGGGCGACCTGAGACTCTGGGACATGGTCAAGTACCTGGCCGAGCGGGCGGGGGCCCGGGTCCGGGACCTCAACCCGGTGGTGACCCGTCGGACGGACGAGGAGCACCTGAGGGACCCGGAGCTCCACCGGTCGGCCTTCGAGTACCGGGAGGAGCGTCTGCTGACCTCCGTCGCCCGGCGACTGCGTTCGCTCATCGAGGACGGCGTGGACTCGTTCGAGGCCATGAACCTGTGCCAGGACCACCTGGTGACGCTCGCCGGCGCCCACGTCGAGCGGCGTGTCCTGGCGGCCTTCCACGAGGGCGTGAAGCGCGCACCCTCCCCCGGCACCTCCGAGGCGCTCCGCCTGCTGAGCGAGCTGTGGGCGCTGGAGCGCCTCGAGGCCCACCGGGGATGGTATCTGGAGAGCGGGTTCTTCGAAGGGTCGAAGTCGAAGGCCGTCCGGGACCGGGTCAACGCCCTCTGCCGGGAGGTGGCGGACGTAGCCGTCGTCCTCGTCGACGGCTTCGGGATTCCCGACGCCGTGCTGCGGGCACCGGCGGGGCTCGGCCCGAGCTGAGGCGCCGGACGCGGACCCTCAGGACGACACGACGCCGAAGGCCTTCCAGATCCCGGGGGCGCCCGCTTCGACGCAGACCCAACCCACGGCCCCCCCGGCCTCGACCCCCTCGGCGTACACCCGGTCCCCGATCCGCCACCGGACGGTTCCCCCGGTGGGGGGGGAGTCGGCCCGGTACGTCCGGGCCGAGTGGTCCAGCGTCGCGAACAGGCGGCTCGCCTCGCCGTCCACGTGGAGAGCCGCGCCGCCGGGGCCGTCGTTCTCGACGTCGCTCCCCACGAAGA